>NZ_SPKN01000029.1:551-844 GCF_023127765.1 Pseudomonas sp. W15Feb34 | reverse complement strand
ACGATCAGCACGTCATTGTCGAGCGGCAGTTGGCCGGTGGGGCGAGTTTCTTTTGGGAGTGGAGAGGCGCCGGCAAGGCGGCACGCTGTGTCCGGCATTGGGCAAGTTTTTCGCAGATGGACACGCGCTATGCCTGGGGGGATGACGGCCGTGTCACCGTGCATAACGCCGACGGCAGCCAGGAAGTGTATGTCCACGACGACCGGGCGCGCTTGGTGCAGCGCATCGATCCAGACGGCGCCCAGCATTTCAAATCCTACGATGACAAGGGCCGACTGACCGTCGAGCAAGAC
>NZ_SPKN01000029.1:0-541 GCF_023127765.1 Pseudomonas sp. W15Feb34 | reverse complement strand
ATTGGGCGAGCTTTTCGCAGATGGACACGCGCTATGCCTGGGGGGATGACGGGCGTGTCACGGTGCATAACGCCGATGGTAGCGAGGAGGTGTATGTCCACGACCAGCGGGCGCGGCTGGTGCAGCGCATCGATCCGGACGGCGCGCAGCATTTCAAATCCTACGATGCCAAGGGTCGGCTGACCGTCGAGCAGGATCCGCTGGGCGCGGTGACGGCGTATCAGTACGACGAAGCCGGACGCTTGGTGGCGTTGTTTCCCGGGGATGATGAGCCGACCTCCTACGAACATGACAACGGCTTCGTACGGGTTGTAAGGCGCGGCGAGGCTGTCTGGAAATACGAGCGTAATGAGCAAGGCGATGTTACGCGTAGGATCGATCCTGACGGCGAGGTTACCGATTACAGCTACAACAAACACGGGCAACTGACCGGAGTTTGGTACCCGGATCACAGTTGCCATCGGCTGGTGTGGAATGAGCGTGGGCAGTTGCTGGAAGAGCAATTGCCCAATGGCGGGATCAAGCGTTATCGCTATGACGA
>NZ_SPKN01000028.1:0-51483 GCF_023127765.1 Pseudomonas sp. W15Feb34 | reverse complement strand
TCCCGCTGGAGCGTTCCTGCAAGCGTTGATACAGGGCTTGGGTGGTCTGCGGTGTGGGTTGGTCGAACAGCCCGGCTGCCTGCAATTGCACCAACAGCACCTGGCACAATAGTGTCTGCAAAGGCTCCAGCATTAGCCCGCCACGCAATTGCAGCGAGCCACGACCTTCGACGGCCATGGCAAACAGCGCGAGCATGTTTGCCATCCGTTGTGTTTCGCAAGGCATCACGCTGATCAGTTGCCGCGGGCATTCCAATGCCAGCGGCGTGCGTGCCTCCCGCCCCGTCCCTGCAACGCGCAGCCATGGCCGGGACAACGCCAGGTCAACCACCTCCATTGCCGCCGACAAACCGATCAAGCCGGCGCCTGTTTTCTCACGTAGCACTTGCAGCGCAGGCGAACCGGCCAATGCGCCTGCGTCCGCCCAGTAACCCCAGTCGATAACGGCGACCGCACAAGGCAAGTGCTGCGCCAAATAGCCGCCCAGTTCATCGATGAAACAACACCCGGCTGCATAGTTGCTCTGATTGGGCGATCGCTCGAAGGCATTGATCGAGGAGAAAAACACCAGGAAATCCAAGGGCGGTCGTTGCAGCGCCTGCTCCAGCGCCGCGCCGGTAGCGACCTTTGCCGCCAGCACCTGGCTGAACTCGTCGCGGCTCATACGTTGAACACTCTTGCCCCGCATGACCATGGCTGCATGGATCACGCCATGCACCTGGGCGTGCTGGCCATGCACCCAGTCCAGAGCCTCGCGCAACGCTTGCGGATCGCCCGCATCGGCAGGCAGGTAAATCGGGGCCGGCCCTTCACTCGCCAGACGCTCGATGTCGGCGCGGATGTTTTCGTCCAGAGGTCGCCGGCCTATCCAGTACACCTGAGCCTGGTAATCGACGATCAGGCGTCGCGTCCAGGCCACACCGATCCCGCCGGCACCACCGATGATGATGTAGCACCCACCCTTTCGGTAGACCGGAGGCGCCGCGCAATAATTGACCTCCCGCAGCACCTGGCAATACCACTGACCTTCGCGCCACGCCCCGCTCGCGCCTACCGGCAGGGCAGCCAGTGGCGCAAGCGACGGTGAAGCCGCCATCGGCGCCAGGGGCAGGTCCACCACGCGGACCTGCCACGTTGGGCACTCGTTCGCCAGCGTGCCCGCCAGACCGTGCACGGGCGCATGCGTGGGGTCATGGCGCTCGCCCGGCAGCACCTGCAGTGCCTGGCGAGTCACCACCAGCAACTCCAGCGGGTGCTCGCGCACCTTCAGCATCAACAGCCCCTGGCACAGCGCGAACAGCGCCATTACCCCGTGTTCCTGCGCAGCAGTGGCAGCCTGTGCAGACCAGGCTTCGCCGCTCGGGATCGGGGCCAGCCAGATCAGGCGTTCGAAAGAGCCGGCATTGCCGAGCGCGTCCCGCCATTGCTCTGCCGACCAATCCGATTGACCTGCCAGCACGCTGGCCTGGGTGCTGCCAGCTGACCAGGCCTGTGCCTGTGCCGGGTCGGCGCTGATAATCAACGTGCGGCGCTGTGCCTCTGCATGCCCTTCTTCAACAGGGTGCAGCACACGCCATTCGACGCTGTGGACCTTGGCCTTGGGCGATTGCTCTTGTTGGACTGGGGCGGCCTTGAGTACAAAATCTTTGGCCGTGGCGCAAACGCGTCCGTCCTCGGCGATCCATTCAATATTGAATCGGCACTGCTGCGCGCCCGTCGTGGCAGCGCTGACATGCACCCAGTAGCGCTCAGGCAACGGAGCCGACAGCTGCAACTGGCCGACCGAAAATCCCAGCCTGGCTTGCTCACCGGATTGACGTATGGCCAAAAGCACCGCTGCTTGAAAAGCCGCATCGACAGCGGCGGGAGAAAACGGCAGGTCATCGGCCGCACCCGCAGGCACCACGACCAACGCCAGCAACGATTGATCACCTTGCAGGTGGCTGTCCTGCAACACCCGGTATGTTGGCCCATATGCCATGCCGACGTTGCGTAATTGCTCATACAGCACCTCCCGCGTCAGCCAGGCGTCAGGGTGAGCCCGCCTCAACGCGTGCACGTCACGCCGCACCTCATCAGTCTGGCCGGGCGCCAGTGTGCCGCTGCACAACGGATGCACCAGGCCCTCGAGGCGCACCTCGAAATCGGTTGCCCCGGCGCTTGCTGGTCGCAGGCTCACACGCAGCAGCGCACCCTGTAGCGGCACGTCCAGGGCCTGCAGCCACGCCACCTGGCTGGCGCACCAGCCCCCCGCCGGCAGCGCCCCCCAGGCGCGAGCCGCGACCGCCAGCGTCACAGCCCCGGCGACCCGATGCTGGTCGGCAATCACATGGTCACCAATCGACGGGTCATGCCGTTGCAGGCGGTACTCCAGCAGATCGGTCGGCGCGGTCGGCAACCAGAAGCGGTCACGGGCGAACGGGTAACTCGGCAGGCCCAGGTGGTGGCGCGCCTGGTCACTGAACAGCACGCTGAACTTCACCGGCACCGCGCAGCAATAATGCTCGGCCAGCGTTTGCAGGTGGGCCAGGTAGGCCGACGGCTCGTGTGCCAGCGTCGGCAGTGCCTTGATCAGGCGTGCGGCATCAAGTTGGCGCACCGCTGCGCCCTCCTCGTCCATCTCAGGTGCCTGGACCTCGGCCTGCGAGGCAGCCAGTAGTTGAGCAGTCAGCGTGTCGCGATCACTGACCACCCAGGCCTGCCGGCAGGCCAGGTGTTCGCGGCCGGTGAGCAATGCCTGGCTGAGTTGCGCCAGGCTGGCAGATGCGCCGGCACCCTGCAGCCAGTCATGCAACGTGCTGCATTGGCGGCGCAAGCTGGCCGGTGTCTTGGCCGATAATGCGATGAGCCAGCCGGGACGGGCCGCCACGTCGACCTCGGCACACGCGGGCGGTTGTTCCAGGATAAGGTGACCGTTGGTCCCCCCGAATCCGAAGGAACTGACCCCTGCCCTGCGTACCCCTGACGCTGGTTCCCAAGGCTGCAGGCGGGTCACCGGGTAGAAGGGACTGCCTTGCAGGTCGATCCGCGAACTGAGTGCAGAAAAATGGCAAAGGGGAGCCAGTTGCCCGGCCTTGAACGAGAGCAAGACCTTGATCACCCCCGCGACGCCCGCCGCCGCCTCCAAATGGCCGATATTGGATTTGGCCGAGCCCACCCCACAGGTCTGCGGTTCGCTTGCCTGCGGGCAAAATGCCTGGCGCAGGCCTTGGATCTCGATAGGGTCACCCTTGGGGGTGCCGGTGCCATGGGCTTCGATATAACTGACACTCGACGCCGGAATGTGCGCATCCCCAAGCGCCTGCTCTATCACCTGCGCCTGTGCCGCAGAGCTGGGGTAGGTCAGCGTATGGGTCTTGCCACAGTGATTGACTGCGCTGCCCTTGATCACGCCGTGGATCGGATCACCGTCCGCCAGCGCCTTGGCCAGGGGCTTGAGCAGCAGCAAACCGGCGCCCTCGCTGCGCACATATCCGTCCGCCGCTTCATCAAAACTCTTGCAGGCCCCCGTGGGGGACAACATGCCGGTTTTCGCAAACGCGATATGCCGGGTTGGTGTCAGCAGCAGGTTGACCCCGCCAGCCAGGGCCAGCTCGGTTTCACCCAGGCGCAGTGACTGCACGGCATGATGGATGGCACTCAGCGAACCGGAACAGGCGGTGTCCACCAGCACGCTGGGGCCGTGAAGGTCGTAGAAGTGCGAAATACGGTTGGCAATCACGGCCGCTGCGTTGCCCGTGGAGTGATGGGCATCGATGGGCAACCCGGCGCTTTCCAGCAGTTGCTTGTAGTCATAATTGAACGCGGCAACGAACACCCCGGTGCGCGAGCCGGCCAGCGCGGACGGCACCACGCCTGCGTCTTCAAGGCAGGCCCAGCTCAGCTCCAGCATGATGCGTTGCTGGGGGTCCATGATCCGCGCACTGGCAGGCGCGATGCCGAAGAAGCGTGCGTCGAACGCATCGACCGCATCGATGCACCCGGCATGACGTGCGTGACTTCTATCGTCTTCACTCGTGGGGTCGCCCCAGAATGCTCGCCAATCCCAACGGCTCGCCGGAATCTCCGTGACGCTGTCCCGCGCGTTCGCCAGGTTCTCCCAAAACTGCTGGTAGTCGCCCGCGCCCGGTACCCGGCAGGCCATCCCGATGATCGCGATATCACCGGGGTGACGATGCTTGCCGGCCTCCGCGGCATCGCCGACGCCTCCCTCAGTGTGCGTGTGCCCGGCCAGACGACGAATCAAGGATGACAGTCGATTCTTCATGTCCGCACACTCCCGGCGATGCGTAAGGGGGCGCCCTCGTAGGCGGGCCGCCCCTCCGTCTGCGCCGGCGCTGCGGGCGTCAGCATGGCGCGCAAGCGGGTGTTCAAATAAGCGGCGGCGGCGTTCATCAGCCGCTCGGCCACGAGGTCGACGTGCCGGTTGCGCCAGTCCTCCAGGTCGGTACCCTTGACCCATTGGTTAAACGCGCCCATCGAGGGCCCGCAATGCACCTGGTAATCAACGCGCTGCGCCTCGCTGCCAGTCATGGCCAAGCGTGTGCTGTGAATGAAATACCAGCGGAACACCAGCGCCATTTTGTGCTTGGGGTTGCTAAGAGCCTTGTCGATTTCCTGCGGCGCAACCTTGCTGTAGTAGGCACGCGTTTCTTCGAAGACTTCATCAAAGCTACGCTTGAAGAAACTGTCCTGAATCTGCCGGGCGGTCTTTTCATCCAGCTCGTCCAGTGAGTCGTAACGACGCCACAGGTCGTAGAGTTTGTTGGCCCGTGCCGGGAAAAACACCCCGCGCTTGAGTACCTGTACCCTGGCACCCAGTTCGAACATGTCACCGGCAGGCGCGTAATCGGTGTCCTGCACGTTGATGTCCTGCAGCAGAGTCTTCACCACATCGCTGGTACCGGCCTCGGGCGTGCATTGGTTGATCGAACCGGTCACCACAAAGTCGGCCCCCAGCATGAAGGCCGCCGCCACAGACTCGGGTGAGCCGATGCCGCCTGCGGCCCCCACCCGTACCCGTTCGGTATACCCGGCAGCCTGGCATAGGCTGTCACGCAAACGGATGATCGTCGGCAGCAAGACCACGGTGACGCCCATGTCGGTATGCCCACCGGAATCGGCCTCTACGACCAGATCGTCCGCCATCGGCACCGACTGCGCCCATTGCGCCTGCTCGGGCGTCACCAGCCCTTGCGCAAGCAGCTTTTCCACCACCCGCGCAGGTGCCGGATCAAGAAACTGCTGGGCCACCTCCGGCCGCGAGACTTTGGCGACGATCCGGTGGCGCGCCTCGATCCGGTCACCCACCTTGATCAGGCCGCGCAACCGGTACAGCGCCAGCGCCGGGGTGATTTGCATGAAGGCCGCGGCTTCTATCACCGTAACGCCTTTACGCATGAACAACTCGACCAGCTCGATTTCCTTGTGGGGGTTGGACAGGTTGCAGACCAGGTTCATGCCGAAAGCGCGCGGTTGGGTGCGTTGAGCGATTTCGACAATGGCCTGTTCGACCGCTGCGGTACTCAAGCCGCCCGCGCCGAAGAACGCCAGATACCCTGAGTTGACAAGCTTGACCACCAGTTCCACCGACGCGATGCCCTTGTACATGCCACCGGCCATATAGGCATACCGCAGGTTGTAGGCCTGGCGGAATGCGGCGCTCCCCAACCCCTCGGCTGTCAGCGCCAGGCCCGGCACGCCGTCGTCATGCCGCGCAGCCAAAGGCAGCGGTGCAACCACGGCAGATGCCACGACTGGCTGGGCTGGCGAACGGTTTTTTTCGATTTTCGCTTGCAGATTGGTCAATACATTGCCGGGGCCGATCTCCTTGAACTGGGTGATGCCGGCCTGCAGTAAATACTCGATGCTTTCGACCCACTGCACCGATGACGTCATTTGCCGCGCCAACTGGCTGGCGATAGCTTCCTGCTCATAAGGGCGTGCGTCGACATTGGCGATCACCGGCAGCATCAGGGGCTTGAAGGTCACACGGGCCAGCTCAGCCGCAAACGCTTCTTGGGCGCCACGCATGTAGCGGGAGTGGAAAGGCGCGCTGACATTCAACGCGACACAAATACCCGAGGCGTCTTCAATCTGCGTACGCACGCTTTCCAGTGCGTCGAGCGGTCCGGCCAATACGGTCTGTTGCGGGGCATTGAAGTTGGCGAAATCCAGCTGTGTACTCCCAGCCTGGCGCAACACCTGTTTGATCGTCGCAAGATCCAGATTCAGCACAGCCGACATGCCGCCCCCGGTGGCCTCGGACATGAGTTCGCCGCGCCGCTTGACCAGGCGCAATCCGGTTTCGAAGTCATAGGCGCCGGCGGCAAACAAAGCGCAGAACTCGCCGAGGCTGTGCCCGAGCACATAGTCGGGGGGCGCGGCATCGCCAGCCTGAGCCAGGTACGACAGTACATTGACCACATACAGGGCAGGTTGGGTGAAGCGGGTCTGGCCAAGTTCGTTGCGCGGATCGTTTTCGCACAGCTCACGGATCGAGTAGCCCAGCACGCGATCGGCACAGGCCGTCAGTTCGGCAAAGCGTTCGAACAAGCCCTCACCCATTCCGCGAAACTGCGAGCCTTGCCCGGGAAACATGTACACCGTTTTGCTTTGTTTCATAGCCATGATCTCCGCGCTGACAACGCGCTGTGCCGAAGAAGTGATGCGCCGCTCGAAGGAGCGTGCCGAGGTATCGAAGGGACTCAGAATGAGGCTGTCGGTGGATGCCGAGTGGGCACTGCGACAGCGTTTGGCGAAATTGGCCATCGACCCGGACGGGCCGGCGTCGAGGTATTCATGGGGGCCCAGGCCTTCAAGGTATTCAATGGCGGGGGCCAACTGCAGTGTCGAGCGCACCACATGCCACAGGTGCTCGGGGGCGAACTGGCTGACGGGGCCGCCAAGGGTTGACGAGACATAGCCCATCCGCGGTGTGCGCAGTTGCAATGCCTGGCTGGTTTGAATGAATGCGTCGCGCAATGGATCCATGTGCGAAGAATGAAATGGGCGGTTCACATCAAGCCTCTGAAACACCACGTTGCGCCGCGCCAACTGCATTTGCGCCGCCGCCAATGCAGAGACTGTCCCGCTGATGACCAGATGTTGCGGATAGTTGATCGCCGCCAGCTCAACCTCGATGCCGTCGGCCTGCAATTGCTCGAACACGGCGATATCGGCCAGTACGGCGGTCATCCCTCCCGCCGGGCAATGCTCATGGAATAATCGAGCCTGACGAACCACAAAGCCCAACGCCTGCTCGGCGTCAAGCGCACCACTCACAGCCGCCGCAGCCACTTCTCCCAGGCTGGAGCCGAGTACATGGTCGGGGTATACACCGTGCTCGATCAGCGACTGCGCCAACGCATACTCGACCATGAAGATGGCCGGGTGCGTCACCAGAATGTCGTCCAGCGCCGCTGCCTGGGGCTGGTCGCCATACAACCCATCCAGCACCGAATACCCGCCGGTTTGTCGCACGACCTCATCCAGCGCGCGCATGTGCCGGCCAAACCCGGCGTGCCGCTCATACAACGCCCGCCCCATGTGACGGTATTGCGACCCCTGTCCTGAAAACATGAAAACAATGGACACGCTGGTTTCTCCTATGAACTGCTCAAACCCGGGCACGGCCGCGCCCTTGAGGCGGAGCCTTGCCGCTCCACCTTCAGAATTCGCCTGCGCGTCGCCCTTGGGACTTACCACCCGGTGTATCAAGGTGCAGGCGTAGCGCACGCGCCAAGGTATGGACGTTGCCCGGGTTGAGCATCGACATATGGCCACCGTCCACCGTGGCCACATGGGGGCTCGCGGTCAGGTAGGCGCAATAGCGCGCCAGGGTGTGGGGAAGACTGCTTGCGCCGAGAATGCTTTGCGCCGCGATGATCACGCAGGTGTCGCCGGTGAAGGTGTGGGTGGGGCGATAGTCGACACTCATGGCGATCTGCGCCGCCAGCCATGCACCCGGACCCTGTGCGGGGCCCTGGTTGAGGCTGGCATCACGCATCAGCTCGCGTACCTGCTTGAGGGACACCACGGCGCCTTTGTCCTGGGCGTCCAGCAGGCGTGCGCAGAGCGGTGTATCACCCAGGAAGTAGCGCAACTGCGCGCTGGTCAACACCTCACCTTGAAGCTCTTGAGGCACATAGAAAAAGCTGTCGAGCATGAACAACTGCACCTGGCGTCCGCGTGCCTGGAGTTCAACCGCCACCTCGAAAGCCACGCTGGCCCCAAAAGAGTGTCCGAGCAAACGGACGACGCCAGCGGGGCAGCGACGGGTGACGGTATGAACATGCGCAGCGACCATGCGCTGCATCGACAGATCTGGCGGTGCCTGCGTATCCAGCGGTGGGTACTCCAGCACCTGCAACTGCGCGACATCGCCAAGGGCCGCGGCCAATGCATGAAAAGACTGCGCGCCCGCACCCGCGGCGGGGAAACAGAAGAGCCCTTGCTCGCCAGCGTGATTGAGCAGCGTCACGACCGGGGCGGGCTCACGCAACGGCGACGCAGGCATGCGGCTGAGCGCGGACGCTGGCGAGTCCGCGCCCGCCAGCGAACGCCAATCCACGTCCAGGCCCTGGGACCACAGCTGCAATAACGGCAAGGTGCCGCCTTGATCCAGCCAGCCCTGCACTTGATCGGCCAGGCCTGGCAATGCCATGACGCGATTGAGCACACTGGCATCGACCTCGGCGTTACCCACTTGAGCGTAAGCGCTGTGCTCATCGGTTTGCAGATAGGCGCGCAACTGCTCGGCCAATGCCTCCAGGCTGGCCACACTGAGCCCCAACCGTACGGGCATCAAGCCACTGCCGGCCTGGGTCACCCTGGCGAGGGTGTGCAGGTCCACGTCATGGTCGGCCTGGCCGTCGATCAGGTGCAACAAGTTGTCCGCCACCTGCCGTAACTGCGCCGCACTGCCGGCCGATAACAGCACCACGACCGGGCTTTGCCGGTCGGCCCGTTGCTCAGGCTCCGCCAGGGTAACCACGCGTTGAGGAGCCGGGCGCTCCTGCACCTGCGGCACCCGCAGCGAAGCCGGCTCTGCGCCATGGCGCTGCGCCTGTACCTGAGCCACCAAACCGGCCACAGTCGCATCTTCCAGAACACTCCCGGGGTCGAGTTCGACGCCGTAGGTACTGCTGATCTGTGCCAACAGTTGAGTCAGCAGTACCGAGTCGAAACCGAAGTCATGCAGATCGGTGTGCGGGTCGATATCGCCCGCGACGGTTTTCAACAATTGACACACCAATGCCACCAACTCATCGAGCAGCGCTGTATCAGCAATTACCCCACCGCCAGCGCTGGGCTGGCGCTCGATATCGGCACACGCCATCACCACCTGGATGTCGGCAATCGCGGTGGTCAATTCAACCACGTTGCCAAAAGCCTGGAACGTATCGGCGGCCAATTGGATATCGAAGCGTTCGTTGAGCAGCCCGGTCATTTGGACACTGCTCACCGAGTCCATCCCGTAGTCACTCCAGGGATCATCATCGCCGATGTCCTCCAAACGCACTTTGAGGGCCTCGGCGACCACTTCCCGCACACCCTGGGCAACCTGCGCCCGGGTCAAGCCCGGTGCCGGCGGCTGCGATTCGGCCGTCCGCGCCCCTTGCAGGTGCGCCGCCAGCGTTTGCAGCGTCGGATGCTCAAACAGCGCCGCGGTACCCAGTTCGAGTGTGTAGGTGCGATTGATGGCGGTTGCCAGCTCGGTCAGCATCACCGAGTCAAAGCCCATGTCCGCAAATGCCGTGGTGTCGTCGATCTCTTGCGCGTCGACTTTGAGGATCTGCCCGACCAGCCCACGCAAAGTATCGCTTGGGTCCACCTGACTGCGCGGTGCCACGGCAGCGGCAACCCCCACGCCAAGCCCGGCTACCAGTGCCTCGAAGGTGGCGCCCTGCCCTGGCAGTACCAACCAGCGTGCGCCGCCTTGGTGGATGATATGGCGCAGCACCTGTAGTCCCTGCGTCGTCGCCAAAGGCCGCAGGCCGGTTGCCTTGGTCATCGCGCCCATGTGCTCAGGGCTCAACTGCATGCCTCCGTCCTCCCACAGCGGCCAGTCGATCGCGATGGTATGGCCCTGTCGAGTGCCGTCAGCCACCTGTCGATTACGATATTCAGCGAATTGATCCATGAACGCGTTGGCGCAGGCATAGTCGCTTTGACCCGCATTACCCAAGGCACCCGCGATGGAGGCAAAGGCCAGGAAGAACTCCAGGGGCTGGTCTTGCGTCGCGCAGTCCAGGTTCCACAGGCCGTCAACCTTGGGCAGCAACACCTGGCGCAGGTGCTCGGCCGATTTGTTCCTGAGCAACCCATCCTGACGACAGCCGGCGATGTGCAGCACACCCGTGAGCGATCCCACGCGAGCTGATACTTCCTGCACAAGTGCGCGTAAAGCTGTCGCGTCCGCGAGGTCGGCCGTGCGATGCAACACCTGCGCGCCCAAGCTCTCGAGTTGCTCGATATGGGCCGCCATGTCGTCATCCGGCACTCCACGCCCCACCAGTACCAGGCTCACGCCCTCTGCTGCGCGGGCGATATCCAGCGCGATGCTGCGTGCCAGGGCGCCAGAAGCTCCCGTGAGCAGGTAAACCCCCGTAGGTTTCCACGGCGCGGCACCCGGCTCGGCCGGCAGTTGTTCGTCAGGCCGGCGCTGCCAGCTGGCGCTGAACAGTTGACCATCACGACGGTGCAGGGCGAGTTCCGCATCTGCGGTGCAGGCGCTCTGCAGCAGTGGCGGCAACGCATCGCCCGGCTGCAGGTGGAGCAGTTGCACCCGCAATGAAGTTTGCTCGCGGGCAAATGATCGCAGCAGCCCGAACAACCCGGCGAACAGGCCTGAGCTATCGTCGTCGGCGACGACCAGTTGCGCCAGGCAACCTTGCCCGTCGTGCGGTAATTGGCGCAGGTGCTCGCTCAATGCTTGCGCGGCCCGGCAGTAGCGCTCAGGCAATGTCAGCCCCTGATCATCGCCGGATTCGAGCAGTACGCATTGGGCTTGGGGAAAGTGCTCGGCAACCTGGGCGGCGTAAGCTTCGCTGCCCGGGCACAGGTAAATCCGGTGAGCGTGTGAAAGGCCGGCCCAAGCAGGTTCGACAAATGCCTCAAGGCCGGGTGTCATCAAGGCCAGGCTGGGCGGCGCAGGCGCTCGTGCCATGACCCGTGAGCGCAGGCCATGCAGATGCACACAGGGCTCGCCTTGAGCGTCGAACACCTCCACATCGAAGGCAAAGCTGCCACGACCGCCACCCGATGTGTGTGCAGTAAGCCTCACCCAGGCGGGTGTGCGCCTGGAACGGCCCAGGGTCAATTGCTCCAGGGAGAAAGGCACCTGGGGCCCTTGCGATGACTCACTGCCTGTGGTGAAACCCATGGCTGCCTGCAGTGCACTGTCGAGCAGACAAGGATGCAAGCGGAACTCATCACCCGGCTTGAGGAAGTCTGGCAAGCGCACATGCCCCAGCACTTGCTCGGCGCCGCCACGCAAGGCATGCAGGCCCTGATGGCCAGGGCCATATTCGATACCCACGGCGGCAAAATGGCGATAGAACTCGGTGGTCGACGCCGCGCCTTGCGCCAGCGCCGCGAGTGCGTTCACGTCCAGGTGGGCCAGGGGGGCGGGCTCTGCAGGCACCGACGCCTGGCCGCGGCAATAGACCTGGCGCACCGGTTCGCCCCCCGGCTCACGGGTAAGCCAGGCAAAGAACTCGAACTCCCAACCGCTGCCCTTGCGAGCCTGTTCCACAGCCAGGGTAAGGGTGACTGGATCGTTAAAGCACTCGAAGGGGCGCACCCACAGGATGCTGTTCAGGGCCAGGTCGGCTTGCCCAGAAACCCGCGAAAGCGCCGCCAGCGCCATTTCGAGGTAGACCACGCCCGGCAGCACCTTGCGCCCGTTGACACGGTGGTGGTCGAGAAAAAATTCGTCGCCGCAAAACTGCGCTTCAAATTGCTGGCTGTCACCTGCCGTGATCTGTCGTGACAGCAGCGGATGCGGGCCGTCGCCGGGTGCAGCGAAGCGCCCGGGCACTGCAGTCTGCGGCGCAGGTGGCACCCAGCAGCGTTCCCGAACGAACGGGTACAGCGGCAGGCTGATTCGGGCCGGCTGGAACCCTTGATACAACTGCGCCCACTCGACCTGACCGCCGCTGACCCAGTGACGCATCACCGCCTGGTTATCGTCCATGGCCGGCGATTGCACTGGCACCGCCGTTTCGCCCGCACGCAGGCGTACCGGCTTGAGCGCCTGGCCAATGAGCACGTCGGGATGCTGGGCCCCGTCTGCCAAGGCAACCAAGCGTTCCTTGAGCACCTGCACTGATTGGGCCGTGAACGCGGCCCGCGCGTCCAGGGCTTCGCGGCCCACCTGCAAGGTGTAGGCAAGATCATGCAAACCCGCCAGGTCGCAGGCCAGTGGCGTTTGCTCCAGGCGCCCCAGCAACAGCGCCGCTACCGCCTGCAGGCGCTCATGCGTGCGTGCCGACAGCACGATGAGGACGTCGCTCGGCAACGTCGGTACGTGGGTGTGGGCCTGCGCCTGGGGGGAATACTCCTCGACCACCAGGTGCGCGTTCGAACCGCCGGCACCAAATGACGAAATACCTGCACGGCGCGGTTGCACAGCATCGGCGGCGCCCTTGGGTAGCCAGGGCTCCAGGGTTTGTTGGACGTGAAACGGGCTGCCGGCAAAATCAATATTGCGATTGAGCTGCGTGGAGTGCAGCGACGGCACCAACTGGCGGTGCTTGAGCTGCAACAAGACCTTGGTCAGGCCGGCTATCCCCGCGGCGCTTTCACAATGGCCGATATTCGATTTGATCGAGCCGATGGCGCAGGTTTGCGGTTCAAAGCCGTCAGCTTCGAACACGGTGCGCAAACCTTCGATTTCGATCAGGTCGCCTAGGGCCGTGCCGGTGCCATGCGCTTCTATGTAGCTCAGGTCGCTGGACGCCAGGCCGGCCTGGTGCAACGCCGAACGCACGGCCACGGCCTGGGCCGACGATTTGGGCACGGTAAACCCGGTCGCCCGTCCGCCATGGTTGATTGAACTGCCCTTTATCACTGCATGGATACGGTCGCCGTCGGCGATGGCCTGGGGCAACGGTTTGAGCAACACGGCGCCCACGCCTTCGGCCGGCACATAGCCGTCGCCCCCTTGGCCAAAGGTCTTGCAGCAACCCACACTGGACGCGAAACGGCCCTGGGCATGCAGCAGGTACTTGTTGGGATGGATCGACACATTAACGCCACCGGCAATGGCGTACTCCGACTCGCCACTGCGCAGGCTCTGACACGCCAGGTGAATAGTGGTCAGCGAGGATGAGCACATGCTGTCGAGCGTGAGGCTGGGGCCGCGAAAATCACAGAAGAATGACACGCGGTTGGCGATGGAGGCAGGCAGTGCGGCGACCAGCGTCTGTGCGGTGCTGAAGGCGGTGTATTCGGTGTACTGAACGCCAACATAGACGCCAACCCGGCCTTTGGCGCTCAAGCTCTGGCGTGTGTAGCCGGCGTCCTCGAGCACGTGGTAGGCGCACTGCAGAAACAGGCGCTCCTGCGGGTCCATGATCTCGGCTTCACGCGGTGAAATGTTGAAAAAGCGCGGATCGAATTCATCGACTCCACGCAGGAAGCCGCCCCACTTGCTGTAGGTCTTGCCGGAGACACCCTTGGATGGGTCATAGATCGCGTCGTGGTCCCAACGTTGCGAAGGGACCGTGGTAATGCAATCGCGACCCAGCTTGAGGTTTTCCCAAAGCTCCTCGATATTTTCGGCCTGGGGATAGCGGCCCGCCAGCCCGATAATCGCAATGTCGAAAGCATGCGGGTGGGTATCCGACCCGGACGCATTGCCGGCATTCTCATTGCTGTCGAAGTCTTTGACCATGTTCAGTATCGACCCTTGGAGAATTCTTGAGGAATGGCCGCCAGGCGACCCCACATCATTCTCAACTTACAAGAATTCGATCCTGACCAAACCTATGAGCGGTTATAGGTTTGCCCATACAGCCAAGGTAGCCCGCCGGTTTCAGGCATCACTCACCCGTTGCAACAATGTCTGGCAGCGCAGCCCATCGGCATTGGCAGTCAACATCACCAGGCCGCCATGCACCTGCTGCGCACGCGCCTGGTAATCGCACAGGTTGATCAGCGAATCAGCGGAAAAACAATGCCCCACCCGCGTCACGTTATCCACATACAACTGTGTACCGCTCACCCCCTGCCGGCCTTCCTTGATCTTGAGCACTGGCAGGAACACGTTGCTGCACACCACCTGTTCCAGGTCCGCCGTATTAATCTGCTGGCGGTGCATAAACTGCTCATGCACCTCACGGAACAGCCGGGTGTCATCCTCCTTGGGGTCGTGTGCCAGCCCGGCATTTGACCTGGCCAGGCTGCCGAGCATCTCGAAGCCGCGGCGGCGCCCTGAAGTCACCAGGCAACTGGCAGCACCATCACTGAACAACGCGTAATGCTGGAACCGGAAAGCTTCGTCTTCGATACGATTGGCCGAGACCACCAGCACATTGTCCAGCCCGGCCAATACCTGGGCGCGGGCGACCTCAAGGCCTGCCAACAGCATGGTGCAATCGCCCCATGTCACGCCCAGCGGGAAGGCGCGAGCCAGTTGCAGCTCGCGCAGCAGCGGCAGATAGTCCACCACCTGGCCCGACTCGAAATTGCTGCTGCACACCACCAGCGCATCAATGTCACAGCCCCGTAAGCCGCTGCTGGCCAATGTGCTGGCGACTGACTCAACCAGCAGTTCGCCG
This sequence comes from Pseudomonas sp. W15Feb34, assembly GCF_023127765.1. Classification (NCBI taxonomy): domain Bacteria; kingdom Pseudomonadati; phylum Pseudomonadota; class Gammaproteobacteria; order Pseudomonadales; family Pseudomonadaceae; genus Pseudomonas; species Pseudomonas sp. W15Feb34. Next base: position 36,697 of record NZ_SPKN01000028.1, on the reverse strand, counting down.
ACCGAGCGTGTCGTACGCCAGTAGGTGCCCCAGCCAAACACACTGGCGAAATCGGGCATGCTGTGTTGCTTGCACACCGCCTCGAAAGAAGCCGCGTCGCGATAATCATGGGCCTGTTCACCCAGGACATAGGCGGTGGAGGCCAAATAGGCAGTTCTCATCGTTACTTACCTGCGACATTGAAAGTCATGGTTGCTACCGCTGCGCCAACACGTCTTCGACCACTGCGCAAGCGCTGTCAGCCGCCAAGGCGCCACTCTGCACCTGGTTCAGGATCGTATCGAGCAAGTCATCGGAGCTGTGTACAACCTGCACCCGGCGATCGACCTCATCCGCCAGGGACTTGAGCGTGGGCCAGGTGTAGATCGCGTCGGCCGCTAGTTGAATGGAAAAGTGCCGGCTGACCCCGCGCATCCATTGTGTGCCTGTGACCGAGTCCATTCCCAGGTCCAGGAACTGCGCGCCACTGCGCAACTGCCCAGGGTCGAGAAACAACAGTTCACCCAGGCTTTGCTTGAGGTAGTCCTGGATCGACTCGCGTTGCGCACTTGCCTGCGCGCCAGGCTGCGGTGCCGATGCCACTGGCTCGCGCTGGACCGGCGCAGCCGTTGCTTGAGTTGGCTGAAGCTGGGTGCCCACCCATTGCGTAAAGGCCTTGAATACCGGATAGGTATAAATGCCGTCGGCGGGAATCTTCAACTGGTAGTGCTTGTTGATTTCACGGATCCATTGCGCGGCGATCACCGAGTCCAGGCCCAACTCCAGGAAGCGGCTCCCGTCGCGTATTTGGCCTGGCTCGCAATACAGCATGGCCGCCAGGCTCTGGCGCAGGAACTGTGCACATTCGTCGTCGGCCACTGGGACGACCGGCGCCGCCTTGGCCGCTAAAGGCGCGGGTTGGCTGAGTATCCGCGGCGCGGGCGGCACGATGGGTGCGCTATCAGCCACAGGCAAAGTATCCAGTGCACGCAGGCGAATCTTGCCGCCCTGCGCCACGGACGCCACAGACTCAACCGAGACCGCCACCTCACTCGGCGCCCAATAACGTTGCCGGGCAAACGGGTACGTCGGCAGGCCAAGGCGCGCTGGACGGTGCGAGTGATACAGCGGTGACCAGTCAACCGCTTCGCCTTGCACCCAGCGACGCAGGATGCCCCCCAAGTCAGCCTGGTCGAACATCTGCCGAATGGCGGCGCAGGCTTGCTCACTGGGACGCGTCGCCAGGCTGTGCGCCTCGGGAAGGCAGCCGGACCACCAGGACGGCCCCTCTAGCGCGCCATCGATAAAGGCGCGCAGCTCACGCACCAGTTCGTCGCCCGAAGTGACCAACAGCGCCACCCGCCACTCCCAGGCCTCGCGCCCCACTTGCAGCGTGTAGGCCAGGGCTTGCAGGTCTGGCTCGCGATTGGCCGCAGCGTCCAACCACCAGTCCACGAGCCGCTGCGCCACCTCCAGCAAGGCTTCGCGAGAGCGTGCAGAGAGAACGATGGGTAACGGCGCAGTCACTGTCATCGCCGCGTGAGCAGCTTGGGCCAGCGGCGCCTCGCTGACGATCAGGTGAGCATTGGCCCCGCCGGCGCCAAAGGAGGAAATGGCAGCCATGCGCAGGCCCGGGACGCCATCGGAGCCGAGCGGGCGCTCCCAGGGTGCCAGCGTACGCTGCACACGAAAGGGGGTTTCGCTGAAGTCGATATTGGGATTGAGCGTTTCAGCGTGCAGTGAGCTCACCAGCAGTCCGTGCTTCATTTGCAGCAATACCTTGGTCAACCCGGCGATGCCCGCAGCGCTTTCGCAATGACCGATATTGGACTTGACCGACCCCAAGGCGCAGAACTGCCGGTCCGGCGTGTAAGCCCGCCACGCACGGGACAGGCCGGCCACCTCGATCGGGTCGCCCAACACCGTACCCGTGCCGTGAGCTTCTACATAACCGATCTGCCGCGGCTGCACGTTCGCCTGGCGCAAGGCACGGCTGATCACCGCGGCCTGGGCTGCCGGATTAGGCACTGCATAACCGTTGGTTCGCCCGCCATGGTTGATGGCACTCCCGCGAATCACTCCATAAATACGGTCGCCATCGGCCTGGGCCTGATGCAGCGGTTTAAGCAGTACAGCCCCCACACCCTCACTGGGCACGTAACCGCTGCCACTGGCACCGAAGCTTTCACAGCGGCCACGTCGGGAGGCAAATTTGCCTGCCCCCAGCATGAGGAACTTGGCGGGGTGAATCGATACATTCACGCCTCCGGCCAGCGCTACTTGGCATTCGCCACTGTGCAGGCTCTGGCAGGCCAGGTGAATAGTCGTCAGTGAGGACGCACACATCGCATCGATGGCCATGCTTGGCCCATGGAAACCGTTGACGAACGAAACGCGATTGGCAATCGACGATGGGCTCATGGACAGCACCAGCGGCCGCCCCTCGGCAGTCTGTTGCGCCCCATACAGTTGGTACTCTTCGTACGTTACGCCGACGAACACACCGACCATGCCCTCGGCATCTTCGTGACGGGCGCTGGCTGCCAGGCCCTGGCGGGTATAACCGGCGTCTTCAATGGCCTCGTGAGCGGTCTGCAGGAACAAGCGCTCCTGGGGCTCCATGGCCATCGCTTCACGCGGCGAGATACCGAAAAACGCCGGATCAAATTCAGCCACTCCATCAATGAACCCGCCCCAGCGCGCGTAGGTCTTGCCCGGCGCGTCTTCATCAGCGCTGTAATAACGGGAGTGGTCCCAGCGCTCGGTGGGAATCTCACTGATACAGTCGCGCCCTTGGCTGAGTACCTGCCAAAACTCTTCCAGGGTGCGGGCCTGGGGATAGCGCCCGGCAAGGCCAATGATGGCGACGTCAAAGCGTTGCGACGTCTCCTTGGCGGATGCAGGCGATTGCGCGGCGTCGGCAGGCACGGGGTCGTGGCTGGCAATACCGGCCACCCGCGCCTCATCGGGGCCTGACGCCAGCGTGCCCGCTACGTCGGCGACCAGCGCCACCAACGTCGATGCATGCTCGCGACACAGGTATGCGGCCAAGGCGCGCAGCGTCGAATACTCAAAGAACAAGGTTTTGGGCAGCGCGCCGAATTGCGCCTCCAGCGCGGCGGTGATCGTCATGACCATCATCGAGTCCAGCCCGTAGCGCTCCAGCGGCTCATCACTGTCCAGACGATCCTCCGGCCATTGCACCACAGGGGATAGCACCCGTTTGAGCACTTGCAACGCATGCTCAAGCAGCACTTGCGCTGAGGCGGTGCCGGCCACGGCACGCGGCGCAGTGCCGGCGTGTAGCTGGGCAGGCAGGTGGGCCACCAGATCGTCGAGGCAACGCACTTGCCGATAAACCAATGGCGACACCTCAAGCCCGCATTCGCGATCAAGTGCCTGGATCAATTGATTAAAGCGCGCCTGATCCAACCCATAGCTGTCAAAGTCGTGGTCACCCTCAAGCTCGCTGGTCGCGATGCCGAGCACTTGCCCCGCCAACCTTTTCACCACGTCAAGCATGCGTGTATCAGCGGGCAGCGTCGCCTCGTTCGACAGCGGATGCAGACGCCGGCGCAGGCGCTGTTCATCCCCTTCTATCACCACGATTCGGCACGCATCACTGTCCATCACTTGATGAAACGCCGCAACGCCGTGTTCGCGACTCAACGGGATCATGCCCGACTCACGCTCCAGCAACGCACTGGCCTGTGCATCCAATTGCATGCCGCCGTCGCGCCACAGCCCCCAGGCAATCGAAACGGTTCGGCCTCGACGCTCGCCCATCTGGACCTGCTGGGTGCGCTGTTCGGCGAACCCATCCATGAAGCCGTTGGCCGCCGCGTAGAACGCCTGGCCCGGGTGCCCGACGGCTGCCGCGGCGGATGAAAACAGCACGAAACAGTCCAGGTCGCAGTGACGCGTCGCCTGATCGATCGACCAGGTACCGCCCACCTTGGCCGCCAGCACCCCATCGCCGTGTTGGCGTTTGAAATTGCGCAAGAACTCATCGTGCAGCGTTCCTGCACAATGCAGCACACCATTGAGCGCACCGTACTGGGCTTGCACATCAGCCACGAGCCGTTCGGTAGCCGCCTCGTCACTGATATCGACTTGCTCATAGCTGACCTGGCCGCCCATGCGCCGCAGGGCATCCAGCCGATCCTGGCCGGCCTGGCCCAAGGGGGAGCGCCCCACCAGTACCACGGTTGCGCCTTCGACACGGCTGAGAATATCGGCGGCGAAACACTGCGCCAACCCGCCCATTCCCCCTGTCAGCAGATAGACACCCGCGTTCTTCCACCTACAGCGGTGCGTATCATCCAGTACTGTCGCCTGCGTCCACTGACGGGCATGGCCACCTTGAGCGTCGAACCGCAACCACGGATGAACCTCCAGGGCCGCAGCCTGCTCCACGGCGTGCCGAACCTGCGTAAAAGTGAAGCTCTGGTCGATTTCAACCAACTGCGTTCGCAGCTTGCTGCTTTCAAGTTGCGCCGACCTCAGCAGCCCATGAATGCCACTCAGCCACGCAGACCGATTGACGGGTATTACCACTTGTACCGAGATAACTTCGTGCGCCGCATCGACAATGATCTGGCGCAAATGCTCAGCAATTTGCCCGACACAGTGCACGTAGCGTTCTGTCGGCAAGCCCTTTGGCGTCAGCACCTGCCACCCTGGATGATCCGACCGTTCTCCAGGCCACTCACACAGGATGACGTGGCGCCGCCGAGGCGCCGCCGCCGCAGGTGAGGCCTGCACCGGCTGCCAGCGCGGGCGCACCAATAATGTCGCGGCGGTGGTAGGTGGTACGGGCGCCCTGCCAGGCTGCGCCGGGGGCCGGGCCACGCTGCCAAGAGGCACCAGTTGCGGTGCCCTGGGGATGGGTTCACGGTCGAACGAATAGCCCGGCAAACTGATACGACGGGCAGTACCCGGCGCCACCAGGCGCGCCCAGTCGATCACCTCCCCCGCTCTCCATAACTGGGCTAATTGCGCCCATTTGCTCTCGGCATACCACTGATCAAGCAACGTCAGCGCTGATTCATCTTGACCGAACAAACTCAGGCGGTCGGCGTCCTTGAGCGTCGTGGACTGCACGCCCGGGTGGGCCTCACCGGCACAATAGCGACGCAATGCATCCATGAGGTCGGCTGTCGACGTGGCGATGCAACTCAATCGCGCATTCATGGCCTGGCGGCCCACCTGCAGCGTGTAGGCAATGTCACGCAAGGGCAGCGACGGATTGCGTTCCAGAAACACTAACAAGGTGTCCACTTGTCGTACAAGTGCAGCCTCATGGCGTGCCGAAAGGACAATCAGGTAGTCGGCCCGCACATCTTCGGCGGGTTCGGCACGCACAGGGGCCTGGCGCAGGATCACGTGGGCATTGGCACCGCCGGCACCGAAGGATGACAGGCATGCAATGCGCTCTTGCGCGCCCTCGCCGTCGACGTCCCACGTTTCCAGCGCCTGAGGCACGCGAAAAGGCGAGAGGCTGGTGTCGATATCCGGGTTCATCTGCTGCGAATGCAGCGACGGCGCGATTTGCCCGTGGCGCATCTGCAGGAGGACCTTGCTCAGGCCGGCGATACCAGCCGCAGCTTCAAGATGGCCGATGTTGCTCTTGACCGACCCCAGGCGACAGAAGCCGGTGCGCTCGGTGTCCTGGCGAAACGCCTCGACCAGGCCGCGAAATTCGATGGGATCGCCCAGCGCCGTACCGGTGCCGTGGGCCTCCACATAGGTAACCTGGTCAGCACTGACGCCGGCCCGGTCCAATGCCAGGCGAATCATGGCGCGCTGGGCTTCGGGGTTGGGCACCGTGTAGCCATTGGCTTTGCCGCCATGGTTGACCGCACTGGCGGCGATGACGCCGTGAACCATATCACCGTCCGCCAGCGCGCGTTCCAGCGGCTTTAGCAACAGCGCCCCCACTCCTTCGCCGGGAACAAACCCATTGGCCCCCGCACCGAACGCTCGCGACTTGCCATCGGCGGATAACACGCCCAGTCGTGCGAACTCGGCAAAGGTGGAAGGGTGGGTGTAGGCATTGACGCCACCGACAACCGCCACGGTGCACTCGCCTGCCTGCAAGTGCAGGCAGGCCTCATGCACCGCGGTCAGCGAAGAAGAACAGGCGGTATCCACGGGCAGGCTAGGCCCGGTAAACCCGAAGCGATAAGACACGCGGTTAGCGATCGAAAAAAACGAATCTTTATAGTTATCGTGCCCGGCCTTGGACACTCCCACGAATACGCCGACCTTCTCCTGCTCCAGAGACGCAGGCGTATACCCGGCATCTTCCAGGGCATGCCATGCGCACTGGATGAATTGACGTTCCTTGGGGTGCATGTAGGTAGCTTCGGCCAGGGAAAAGTTAAAGAACATTGGGTCGAAGTCATCCAGGCCTTCGATGAAACCACCCCATTTACCGTAGCTTTTACCCTCTTGGATCGCACGCTGGCGGTCCGCGTTAAAATGCTCGTCAAGGCTCCAGCGTTGCTCGGGCACGGTTTCGATGCAGTCCCCTGCGTTTGCCAGGCAATCCCAGAACGCCGACAAATCCGCTGACTTGGGATATACCCCGGCCATGCCGATTATCGCGATCTGCCCACGCGCGCCCGGACTGGGCAGGTGGTAAGGGGCGGCAATGCGCTGCGCAGGCGCGCAAGCCAGCCAGGCCACCAGTCGCGCCGGCGTAGCGTGCTCGAACAGTACCGCTGGCTCGACCACGATGTCCTGGTCGCGCATATGCCGGCAGAGTTGACGCACCATCATCGAATCAAAACCCAACTCACTGAACTGCGCGTCCAGATCCAGTGATGCCGCAGGCTGTTCCAGCGCTTGGGCCAATGCTTCACGTACCGCTTGCTCGGCGGCGTCCGGGCTCCAGGCTCGGCGCCCTGTACGCGATGTACCAGGAGCCGGATACGCCGCCATGGGTGCAGGCGCGTCATACCAGAACGACTGGGTATCAAAGGGGGTCGTCGGCAGGGGCACCCGTGGTGCGCGGGTGGCCTTCGCCATCGGGCGCTCACCCGCCAGCCAGAGCTCGGCCCAAGGGTCAAGCGCCGCGTCCGTAGGCGCTGCGACGTCCTTGGCGAAGACAACTGCGCCCGTAAGATCGCCCGTGTGTAACTGGGCTAGCACATCGAGCAAGCCTGGGCGCTCCATGGCCACGATGACAACGGCGGCGGCAAATTTCTCGCGCCCGAATTTGAGCGTGTCACTGACACTTTCCAGGCACAGCGTCGGCTCATCGATCAAGGCCTGGTGCATTTGTGCCGCGAGCAGCGCCAGCAGCGCCGGGGTCGGCGCGCTAAGGGGGAACAGCAATGGGGCCTGACTCGGCACCACACGACCGGGCGCTTGGTGCACATATTCTTCGACTAGAATGTGTGCGTTGTTTCCGCCTGCGCCATAGGAATGCAAACCCGCCAGGCGCGGGGTAGCCTGGCGTGGCCAATCAACGGTATGGGTAGCGAGCCTGCAAGGCTGTCCGGCGGTATGCAGGTGGAGATTGGGCTGCTCAAAGTCGAGGATTTTATGAATCTTTTCGGTCTGCAAGCTGCGGATGATCTTGAATAGCGCGCCAATGGCTGAAGCGGCATGCATATGTCCGCTCATCGGCTTGAGCGTGCTGATAGCGCACTGGCCTTCCTGCAACTGCACGCCTTGCTCCCGTCCCAAGGCCAGCAAGCCATGATTAAGGGCATCCCACTCAGCGATATCTGCCACGGGGTTGCCCATGCCCTGGGCTTCGATGTAGCTGACGTGGCGTGGATCGATCCCCGCCCGTCGGTAGCAATCCTGTACCAGGCTTGAATGTGCGGACACACTGGGCGCAGCGATTGACGCCGCGTCGCCGCCGTTGTAATTGACCGCCGTATTGCGGATCAGCCCATAAATATGATCGCCGTCGGCCTCAGCCTTCGACAACGGCTTGAGCAACAGGCTGCACACGCCTTCGCCGCGCAGGTAGCCGTCAGCGCCGGCGCCGAAGGATCTCACGGTCGGTTCGGGGCTCATTTGCCCGCTTTGCGACAACGTCACGAACACGTCCGGGCGCAGCAGCAAGTTGCAGGCACCGACGATCGCAGCATTGATCTGGCCACTGCGCAGCGCGGTGACCGCGTGATGAAGCGCGACGGCACCGCCGGCACACATCGCATCGATTCGTTCGCTTGGCCCACGCAGGTCATAGAAATGTGACACCCGGTTGGCGAGCATACTGGCCGCCTGGTCCAGCCCTTCGCCGGGATCAATCTGGGCCTGGAGTAGGTTGAGGTGGTATTCGTTACGCTCGGCGGCGATAAATACACCGGTGGCCGAGCCTTTCCAGTCAGTGTGGCGATAACCGGCGTCTTCAAACGTCTGGCGCACCGACATCAGCAACAAGCGTTGTTGCGGATCCATCTTGCGCGCCTCCGCCGGCAACATGCCAAAAAAGACCGGATCGAATTGATCGATGGCGGGTATAAACCCGCCCCAACGGGTGCGCATTTTCCCTTCTTCAATATTCGATCCGGCGTACCAGGACGTGAAGTCAAAGCGCGTCGCCGGGATCTCCTCGATCAACGAACGATCATCATCCAGCGCCTGCCAGAACTGACGTACGCTAGCCGACTGCGCGACGTTGGCGGACAACCCGATGATCGCCACCGGTTCAGGAAAGGACGGGGCAGGCTGGGCCTTGAGCGAGGCATTGATGGCGGCGGCGAGGCGAGCTTTCTTGCGTTCGATATTCACTGTGCTGACCGCTCCTGGAACGAGGCTACGAGTTGTTCAAGGTAGGGCAAGGACTGATGCACCACGGCGTAGTCCACGCCGAAATCCATCAGGCAGGCAATCTCATCGACGCCGGTCTCAAGCACTTGGCCGACTCGATACCGAACCTCATCGACCGTACCGAACAACGCGCCGGTTTCGTAATACCGCTCAAATGCGTATTGCAGGACGTTTTCCTGCTCTGTGGCATCCAGGGGACGACCGTCAGGCGTCGCCCGTGCTTTCATGTGGGCTACCAGTGAGCTGCGGATATAGTCTTTGAACGGTGCTTCGACGGCTCGGCGAACCCAGGCGCTATCGGGCCCCACCAGGGTATGCAGCATAAGGGTGACGCGCCCGGAAGCCGGGTCGAATCCCGCATCGCGGCGCGCTTGGCGATAAAGCCCAATTTTTTCGGCCAGGTCCGGCAGGTCAATGCCGTACAACATCGTGAAGACGTTGAAACCCGCCTTGCCAGCGGCAATGAACGACTCTGTATTCTGCGCTACCAGGATCCAGACATTCAGGCTGGTCTGTAGGGGTCGGGGAAAGGTGACGACCGACACTGGATCGCCACCAGGCCCCGGGAATGAAAGGCGCTCACCCGCCCATAAGCGACGTACCTGCTCGATGCGTTGCCACATCACCTCGCGCCGGTCCTCGTAGGCATGCGGCGCCAAGAGAAAATCAGGCCGGCTCCAACCTGAGCCGAACCCAAGGTCTACCCTTCCGCCAGAGAGTACATCGTTCATCGACCAACTTTCGACCACGCGCGCCGGGTGATGCAGGGGCAAACTGATGCCTGCGGTGCGAAAACGAATGTGTCGGGTTTGGGGGATGAGTGACGCCGCCATTACTGCGGAATCGGGGTAAATCGCGCCAAACTCGTGGAAATGACGCTCAGGAAAATACACGGCCTCAAAACCCTGCGCATCGCCAAACAACGTCAACGACCGAGCGAACTCATATTTCTCGCTGGCGCTGATGTCTTCGCGCACATCGGAAAAAAACAACAGGCTGAAGGCAGGCTGACGCGGCGCACGCGCAGCGTTCGTCACACCCAGGCCGAGTAATTGTTCAACTGACATGTCTTGAGGCCTCTTGTAGATACATCGGGTTCACGCCACCACAGACGGTCGGCTGAAACACTGTTCCAGTTCGAAGAACTGCGGCTTCATAAACGCCAGGGGGCCACGTAACTTGTCCAGCTCCTCTCGGGGCCCATGCACTTCATAGCGAACAATTGAAGCCAGGTGAAACGCCTCGGAATTCAGCTCAGCGATATTGACCAAGTGGTTCAAAAGCCCTTGGGCATCGCTGTAGACCTCCCGGCAATGGCCTTGGGTGCCATTGAAGCTGAAACCGTAGTACAGGCATCCGGGCTCTTTAGAGGTCTTTTCGATAAACACGGCGCAATACGCCTTGAACGCTTCAAGGTGACGTTCGGGGATTTCGAAATAAGGCATGGCCATGCAGGTGCGATTCATCTTCGGCCGTTCCGTTAGAACCAATGTCCACGAGACCTTACCGCAGCAAGACGAACTGGCACTCCTATCAGCACTTAGGATTGACAAGGTTCTTCAATAGGGATAAAGGCTGCGCACGAACCCTGGAGGCGTGACGATTGACAGCGCAGGATTGGCGACCCAAATAAGACGATGAGGACGCTAGGATGGGCGAGCGAACGCTATGGTTGGAGAGGAACGGCGAGAAAAAATCCGGGCACAAAAAAAGCGGCCAATGGCCGCTTTGTTCGTAGTTTCCAGGTGTTCAGTGGGCCTGGAAGCAAAATATGGCGCAGCGGACGGGACTCGAACCCGCGACCCCCGGCGTGACAGGCCGGTATTCTAACCGACTGAACTACCGCTGCGCGTAACACTTGAAGCGAATGGTGGGTGATGACGGGATCGAACCGCCGACCCTCTGCTTGTAAGGCAGATGCTCTCCCAGCTGAGCTAATCACCCTTCGTTTCGGTGTGGGCGCATCATACACCAAAAAATCGTAATGTCTTGATTTAAATGCAATTTATTTAAAAAAAGTTCCGCGTACGATTTTTTGCCATATTCCGGACAAAGAAAAGCCCGCGATTAAGCGGGCTTTCTGTGGTGACCTGGCGTTCAGCGTTCCAGGTGACCGAATATGGCGCAGCGGACGGGACTCGAACCCGCGACCCCCGGCGTGACAGGCCGGTATTCTAACCGACTGAACTACCGCTGCGCGTAACACTTGAAGCGAATGGTGGGTGATGACGGGATCGAACCGCCGACCCTCTGCTTGTAAGGCAGATGCTCTCCCAGCTGAGCTAATCACCCTTCGTTTCGGTGTGGCGCGCATTCTACGTAGCGACCCCATGTCTGGCAAGCACTTTCTTAAATCTTTTTTTTCAGCCCTTCCAATGGCTTAGGCAGGGTTGGCCTACGGCGTGATCAAGAGAATAATGCCCCCCTTTGTATAGAGGAGAGACTCACCCCATGTGGTTCAAGAACCTGCTTATCTATCGCCTGACCCAAGATCTGCCTGTTGATGCCGAGGCGTTGGAAGCGGCCATGGCCACCAAGCTGGCGCGCCCGTGTGCAAGCCAGGAGTTGACCACTTACGGTTTCGTCGCCCCCTTCGGTAAAGGTGAAGACGCTCCCCTGGTTCACGTCAGCGGAGATTTTTTGCTGATCGCCGCGCGCAAGGAAGAACGCATCCTGCCAGGTAGCGTGGTGCGTGACGCACTGAAAGAGAAAGTCGAAGAGATCGAAGCCGAGCAAATGCGCAAGGTCTATAAGAAGGAGCGCGACCAGATCAAGGATGAAATCATCCAGGCCTTCCTGCCGCGTGCCTTTATTCGTCGCTCGTCGACCTTTGCTGCGATCGCGCCGAAACAGGGCCTGATCCTGGTCAACTCGGCCAGTCCCAAGCGTGCTGAAGATCTGCTGTCGACCTTGCGTGAAGTGATCGGCACCCTGCCCGTCCGTCCGCTGACGGTAAAAACCGCACCGACCGCAATCATGACCGACTGGGTCACTACCCAGAAACCGGCCGATGACTTCTTCGTCCTCGACGAATGCGAACTGCGCGACCCCCATGAAGACGGCGGCATCGTGCGCTGCAAGCGCCAGGACCTGACCGGCGAAGAGATCCAACTGCACCTGACCACCGGCAAGGTCGTGACCCAACTGTCCTTGGCGTGGCAGGACAAGCTGTCCTTCATGCTCGATGACAAGATGACCGTCAAACGCCTGAAATTCGAAGACCTGCTGCAAGACCAGGCGGAACAGGACGGCGGCGACGAAGCCCTGGGCCAACTGGATGCCAGCTTTACCTTGATGATGCTGACCTTCGGCGACTTCCTGCCGGCGTTGGTGGAAGCGCTGGGCGGGGAAGAAACCCCACAGGGCATCTAAACAACACCGATCCAATGTGGGCACGGTCAGTGTGGGAGCTGGCTTGCCTGCGATAACGGAGTGTCAGCCAGAGTAGTGCCGACTGATACACCGCTATCGCAGGCAAGCCAGCTCCCACATTTGATCGCGTCGCCCTATTCAACACTCTAATAACAAGGACATCCCCATGCGTGCACTCGCTGCCTTGAGCCGCTTCGTCGGCAATACCTTCGCCTACTGGGTGTTGATATTTGCCGTGCTCGCCTTCCTCGAACCCAGCTGGTTCATCGGCCTGAAAAGCGCCATCGTCCCGCTGCTGGGCCTGGTGATGTTCGGCATGGGGCTGACCTTGAAACTTGAAGACTTCGCCGAAGTCGCTCGCCATCCATGGCGCGTGGCCTTGGGCGTGGTCGCGCATTTTGTGATCATGCCGGGCGTGGCATGGTTGTTGTGCCAGGTCTTTCACCTGCCGCCGGAAATTGCCGTCGGCGTGATCCTGGTCGGCTGCTGCCCAAGCGGCACCTCGTCCAACGTGATGACCTGGCTGGCCCGCGGCGACCTGGCGTTGTCGGTGGCGATTGCCGCCGTCACCACCCTCCTCGCCCCACTGCTCACACCTGCGTTGATCTGGCTACTGGCCTCGGCCTGGCTGCCGGTATCGTTCATGGAGCTGTTCTGGTCGATCCTGCAAGTGGTGCTGCTGCCGATTGTGCTCGGCGTGGTGGCGCAACGGGTGCTGGGCGAGCGGGTTCGTCATGCGGTGGACGTGCTGCCGCTGGTGTCGGTGGTCAGTATTGTGATCATCGTCGCGGCCGTGGTTGCCGCAAGCCAGGCGAAGATCGCCGAATCGGGCCTGCTGATCATGGCGGTGGTGATGCTGCACAACAGCTTCGGTTACCTGCTGGGCTACTTCACCGGGCGCTTGTTCAAGTTGCCGCTGGCGCAACGCAAGTCGTTGGCGTTGGAAGTCGGTATGCAGAACTCCGGGCTGGGTGCCGCGCTGGCCAGTGCGCACTTTTCGCCGCTGGCGGCGGTTCCCAGTGCGTTGTTCAGTGTCTGGCACAATATTTCCGGCGCATTGCTGTCGACGTATTTCCGCCGCATGAGCGAAAAGGAAGACCGTCGCGCCCTGGAAACCGCCCCGTAAGCTTGATCGCCTGATCCATTTTCGGCACTCTACCAAGCTTCGCGAGGACGACCTCGCGACGCTATCAAGCGCTTACCAGGGGACGACCCCACTTTGTAGAAGCGAGGTCATCATGTCCTGGATCATTCTATTTTTTGCCGGGTTGTTTGAAGTTGGCTGGGCCGTCGGCCTGAAATACACCGACGGTTTCAGCAAGCCACTGCCCACCGCCCTGACGATTGCCGCCATGGCCGTCAGCCTTGGGTTGCTGGGGCTGGCCATGAAAGAGCTGCCGCTGGGCACCGCCTATGCCATCTGGACAGGCGTAGGTGCCGTGGGCACTGTGATTGCCGGGATTATCCTGTTTGGGGAGTCCATGGCGTTGTTTCGGTTGGCGAGTGTGGCGTTGATTATTTGCGGGCTGATTGGGCTCAAAATTTCCACTTAAGCCACTACGCTATCGCAGGCAAGCCAGCTCCCACATTGACTGTATTCACAATTCAAAAGGTGGGAGCTGGCTTGCCTGCGATGAGGCCCTGACAAACAACGGAAAACTACCTGACACTCCCCCGCAAACCACCCACTACTGCCTGCAACTGCACAGGCGTTGCCGCCTCCACAGCAATCGGCTCACCCGCCACCAACACCACCCGCGACCAGATCCGATGAAAGAAGCCCTTGTGCGGATCGCGACTGAAGAAACTCCCCCACAGCCCCTGCAACGCCATCGGAATCACCGGCACCGGTGTCTCCTCCAGAATGCGCGTCACCCCACCACGAAATTCATTGATCTCGCCATCGGCTGTCAGCTTGCCTTCCGGGAAGATGCACACCAACTCACCTTCCTTCAGATACTGGGCAATCCGCGCGAACGCCTGTTCGTAGATCTGCATATCTTCATGGCGCCCGGCAATCGGAATCGCCCCGGCGGTGCGGAAGATAAAGTTGAGTACCGGCAAACGGTAGATCTTGTAGTACATGACAAAGCGAATCGGCCGACGCACCGCGCCGCCGATCAACAGCGCATCGACAAACGACACATGGTTGCACACCAGCAACGCCGCGCCTTCATCCGGAATAGCCTCCAGGTTGCGATGCTCCACGCGGTACATGGAATGGCTGAGCAGCCAGATCATGAAGCGCATGGTGAATTCGGGGACGATCCTGAAGATATAGGTGTTGACCGCAATATTGAGCAGCGACACCACCAGGAACAACTCGGGGATCGACAGCTTGGCCACGCTCAACAGCAGGATCGAAACGATGGCCGAGACCACCATGAACAATGCGTTGAGAATGTTGTTGGCCGCGATAACCCGTGCCCGTTCGTTCTCGGCAGTGCGCGATTGGATCAGCGCATACAGCGGCACAATATAGAAGCCACCGAATACGCCCAGGCCGAGGATATCGAACAACACCCACCAGGCCTGGCCGTAGCTGAGCACCGCGAGCCAATCGTTGGCTTGCACGTTCTGCGGGAAGCCGCCGGAGTGCCACCACAGCAGCAGGCCGAACACGGTCAGGCCAAACGAACCAAACGGCACCAGGCCGATTTCCACCTTACGCCCGGAAAGCTTTTCGCACAGCATCGAGCCCAGGGCGATGCCCACGGAGAAAACTGTGAGGATCAGGGTCACCACGGTTTCGTCGCCGTACAACCACTCCTTGGCGTACGCCGGGATTTGCGTGAGATAGATCGCACCGACAAACCAGAACCACGAGTTGCCGACAATGGAACGCGACACCGCCGGCGTCTGCCCCAGGCCCATGCGCAACGTCGCCCAGGACTGGGTGAAGATATTCCAGTCCAGGCGCAGTTGCGGCGTCGAAGCCGCCGCGCGCGGGATGCTGCGGCTGGCAAGGTAGCCCAGCACCGCCACGCCGACAATCGCCACCGCCACCACCGGCGCGTAATGGGTGGAAGACATCATGACCCCGGCGCCAATGGTGCCGGCCAGGATCGCCAGGAACGTGCCCATTTCCACCAGGCCGTTACCGCCGACCAGTTCATCGTCGTGCAATGCCTGGGGCATGATCGAGTATTTGACCGGGCCGAACAGCGCCGAGTGGGTGCCCATGGCAAACAGCGCCAACAGCATCAATTCAAGATGATTGGTCAGGAAGCCCGCCGCGCCGACGGCCATGATCACGATCTCGCCGATCTTGATCGCACGGATCAACGCGTCCTTGTTGAATTTCTCGCCAAACTGCCCGGCCAACGCCGAGAACAAAAAGAACGGCAAGATAAACAACAAGGCGCACAGGTTGACCCAAATGGAGCGGTCGCCCTCGATGCTGAGCTTGTAAAGGATGGCCAGGATCAGCGATTGCTTGAAGATGTTGTCGTTGAACGCGCCCAGCAACTGGGTGATGAAAAACGGCAAGAAACGCCGTGTGCGCAGCAGGGTGAATTGGGAAGGATGGCTCATCGTCGTCCGTGTTCCTGCGTGGCCTTTATTTATCAGGCCACGACTTTACCTAATCCTGCTTACTTATTCGCTAGTCCTGCAATGCAGGGCGAAACAAAAAGCTCGCCTTTATAAGCCCCCTGCACGGTGCGCTTGGCCACAATCAGCCACATCAACGCCAACGCCACCACCAGCGCACTGCCGAAGATGCTGAAGAACCCCAAATGCAACACGTTCGCCAGTTTCAGCGTGGCCAAGGCGTAAACCCCCAGCGGGAAGGTGAAGCCCCACCAGCCCAGGTTGAACGGGATCCCGGCGCGCAGGTAACGCAGGGTGATCAGCACGGCGATCAACATCCACCACAGGCCAAAACCCCATAGGGTGATACCTGCAATCAGGCCCAGGCCATGGGCCATTTCACCGACATTCTCCAGGCCATTGGCGGCGAAGATCGCTGGCGCATCGCCCCCCAACAGCAACATGCCCAAGGCACCGGTACCAATCGGCCCCAGCGCCAACCAGCTCGACGCCGCCATATTGGCGTGGGGCAATTTATGCAAGGCCATGCGCAGCATCAGGATGGTCAGGATGCTGAACGCCACCGGCAGGGAAAACGCCCATAGTACGTAGCTGGTCACCAGCATCACCAGTTGCGCATGGGCATCGGCCAGGTGCGGCGCGAGCAAGCCGCCGCTGGCCGCCGCCACTTCTGCCGCCACCACGGGCAAC
This sequence comes from Pseudomonas sp. W15Feb34, assembly GCF_023127765.1. Classification (NCBI taxonomy): domain Bacteria; kingdom Pseudomonadati; phylum Pseudomonadota; class Gammaproteobacteria; order Pseudomonadales; family Pseudomonadaceae; genus Pseudomonas; species Pseudomonas sp. W15Feb34. The sequence goes on along the minus strand of NZ_SPKN01000028.1, from coordinate 20,311 downwards.
AGCCAGACGGCGGTCATCTGGTCGATGCTGTGCTCCTGGCGGGTGAACATCATGAACGGGATGAGTACGCCGCAGGCCAGGGACATGGCCACGTCCAGCCACCACAGGGCTTCGGCCAACGGGATGACATCACTGCCCCAACGTGGCAGGCCGAACAACAGCAATCCGTTGAGAATGGTCGCCAGCCCCATGGGGATGGTGCCGAAGAACATCGAAACCGTGGAGTGCCCGAAAATGCGCCGCGCCTCGTGGAAAAACATCAACCAACGGGCGGCATACAACACGCTGAACAACACGAACAGGCCGATGGTGAACATCCACAGGCCTTCAGCGACAGCGTGCAAGCCTGGCAAAGTGACCGGCAACTGAGCCAGGGCCAGCGCCAGCACCCCGGTGCCCATGGTGGCGGCAAACCAGTTCGGGGTGAACTGGCGAATCACTTCCCGGGGACGGGTCAGGTGGCTGAAAGGTTTGTAACGGTGGGTGGTCGAGCAGGTCATGATTTGATCCTCTTCCTCGCATGAGGTTGAGGTCATGGTAGAACCTGAATGAATATCTATATAACGGGTAATATCTCTAACTGTTATCTACTTTATAGATATTTGCCATATCTACGCAGCTGCCCGGCCCCGGGCAGAGCCCTGCCACAACTGCCCGCCAAGAGCCCCCAACGCCAACAGAATAAGGACCGCAGCGTAGCCATCGGTGGTGACGACGAGGCCAAACTCCCGGCTCAGATTGCCCGCCACCAACGCCGGTACGCAGAATGCCAGGTAGCTCAGTACATAGAATGCCGACATCAACCCCGCGCGCTCATGGGGCAACGCCAACCCGACGATACTGCGCACGCTGCCCATAAAGCCGCCGCCGAAACCAAAGCCGGCGATCACACTGGCGACAAAGAACAACCACAGGCTGGCCGTCTGTACGGCAACCAGCAACAGCCCCATGCCGACGGCCAGCAGCGCCGCCGACAGGCGCATGACCTTGTCAGCCGCACGGTTGCGCAGGCTGTAGATCATGACCGCGCCACTTAACGTGACCCCCGCGACCAGCCCCCCGCCGATCAAATGCGAGGTCGACCCGGTGGCGACCCGCACCAGCGAAGGCGCCAAAGAAGAAAAGAACCCACCCAGCGCCCATACCGCCACATTCAACGGCATCGCCAACCACAAGGCCCGACGCGCTTGCGGTGGCACATGCAGGGTGGGCGCCAGGGACTTCAAGGCCCCCGGTATACGACTGACCGTCTCGGACAACCGCCAGACATACACGGCCTGCAGCACCATCAAACCCAGCAGAGTGAGATAGATCAATTGCGTCGGCCGTGGCGCGTACTCCACCAGCAAACCGCTACCCAGCCCGCCACTGGCCATGCCCAGCATCGGCGCAAGGCTGTTGAGCATCGGGCCGCGCACCCGGTCAGTATCGAGCAGCGTCGCACTCAGCACCGCTGTGGCAGTACCGGTCGCAAAACCCTGTAATGCACGTGCAGCGAGCAGATAGGCCGTACTGTCCGCGTTGATAAACAGCAGCATCGCTACGATATTCAGCAGCAACGCGGCAAAGATCACCGGCTTGCGCCCCAGGTAATCCGAAAGCGAACCCACCGTCAGCAGCGCCGCCAACAGGCTTAGCGCATAGACGCCAAAGATAGCCGTCAGCATCGCGGCCGAAAAATGCAGGTTGTCCTGATACACCTGGTACAACGGCGTCGGCGCGCTGGAGGCGGCGAGAAAGGTCAACACTGTGATCACGAGGAACGTCAGGCTGGACCGCTGGGAATTGACGCTGATCATGGCACACTCCGCTAAAGCTAATATTTTGCTTTTGTAGAGTGTGCTACTCGCTGGCGCTTAAAGCAAATTCTTTGTGTTAAGGTTTTACCCATGGCAATCAAAGAAGGCCTCCGCCCGGGGGGCCGTAGTGCCCGGGTACAAGAATCCGTCCACAGGGCGGTGCGCCAATTGCTGGAAACCCATGAGCGTTCCGGTGTCACCGTGCCAATGATTGCGGCGTGCGCCGGCGTCACGCCGTCGACCATTTACCGGCGCTGGGGCGACCTGTCAGTACTGCTCGCCGACGTCGCCCTGGCACGTATGCGCCCCGATACCGAACCGGCCAACACCGGCAGCCTGCGCGGCGACCTGCAAGCCTGGGCTGAGCAATATCTGGATGAGATGAGTTCGGACGTTGGGCGCAATATGATGCGCGACGTGCAAAGCAGCCCGACGCCGGGGTATTGCGTGAGCATCCTGAGCGGGCAGTTGCAGGTGATGGTTGATCGCTATCCGCTATCAGCGCCACCGAGCGTCGACCGGCTGATCAACCTGCTCGCGGCGCCGACGGTGTTTCGTATTCTGTTTTCGGCCCAGCCTTTGGCGGTTGAAGAACTGCATGCCCTGATAGAGCTGGCCCTGAAAAACTAAAAACCTACACAAACCAAATGTGGGAGCAAGTCGAATCGTCGCACCGCCCCTCCCACATTTTTACTGCATTAAGCTCAGTACTTATGTACGCATCCCGCGCCCACTCACCAGCAGCCGGGCACAACCGATATACAGCACCACGGTCGCCACGATCATAAAGGTGATCGCTACGCTGATCTTGATATCCGACACGCCCAGAATGCCGTAGCGGAAGGCGTTGACCATATGCAGCACCGGGTTGGCCAGCGACACGGTCTGCCAGAACGGCGGCAGCAAGGTAATGGAATAGAACACCCCGCCCAGGTAGGTCAGCGGCGTCAGCACGAACGTCGGGATGATCGAAATATCATCGAAGTTGCGCGCGAACACGGCGTTGATAAAGCCCAGCAGCGAGAAAATCGTCGCCGTGAGCACCACCACCAGAATGGTGACCCCAAGATGATGCACTTGCAGGTGGGTAAAGAACAGTGACAGCAGCGTCACGATCACCCCGACCATCAGGCCACGCAGCACACCGCCCAGCGTATAGCCGATCAGGATGGTGTGCGGTGACACCGGCGAGACCATGAGTTCTTCGATGGAGCGCTGGAACTTGCTGCCGAAGAAACTGGAGACCACGTTGCCGTAGGAGTTGGTGATCACCGACATCATGATCAGGCCCGGCACGATGTACTCCATGTAAGTGAAACCACCCATGTCGCCAATCTGCCGGCCAATCAGGTTACCGAAGATCACAAAGTACAGAACCATGGTGATCGCCGGCGGCAGCAGGGTCTGCGGCCAGATCCGGGTAAAGCGTTTCACTTCGCGATAAACGATGGTTTGCAGCGCGACAAGGTTGGGTTGCAGTTCGGAACTCATACCGCCACCTTCGCCAGATTTTTCTCCACCAGGGACACAAACAACTCCTCAAGGCGATTGGTTTTGTTACGCAGGCTCAACACTTCGATGTTCTGAGTCGCCAGCTGGGTGAACAGCGCGGTGATGCCCATGGCTTTGTCCACCTGCACCTCCAGGGTGTGGCTATCTACCAGGCGGCTTGGGTAACCCAGCAGGTGCGGCGCCACCGACAGATTGTTCTTCAGGTCGAGCAGGAAGGTTTCCACATGCAACTGGCCCAGCAGGTTGCGCATGCTGGTGTTCTCGACAATGGTGCCGTGGTCGATGATGCCGATGTTGCGGCACAACTGCTCAGCCTCTTCCAGGTAATGGGTGGTGAGGATGATGGTGATGCCTTTCTCGTTCAGCTCGGTGAGGAAGGTCCACATCGAGCGACGCAGTTCGATGTCCACGCCTGCAGTGGGTTCGTCGAGGATCAGCAGGCGCGGCTCATGCACCAGCGCACGGGCGATCATCAGGCGCCGCTTCATGCCGCCGGACAACGAGCGCGAAGGCACATCGCGCTTGTCCCACAGGCCCAGTTGGGTCAGGTACTGCTCGGCGCGTTCCTTGGCGATTTTCGCCGGGATGCCGTAATAGCCAGCCTGGGTCACAACAATGTCGTAGGTCTTTTCGAACTGGTTGAAATTGAATTCCTGGGGCACCACGCCGATGGAGCGCTTGAGCGCCGCCGGGGACTTGTCCAGGTCGTGGCCGAAGATGTTCACCGTGCCGCTGGTCTTGTTGACCAGGGTAGAGAGAATGCCGATGGTGGTGGATTTGCCGGCGCCGTTGGGGCCGAGCAAGGCGAAGAAATCACCTTCGGCGACGTCCAGATCGATACCACTCAGGGCCTGGAAACCGTTGCCGTAGGTTTTGGTTAGCTGCCGGATGGACAGAGCGGAACTCATATCGGAATACGCACCAAAGAAGGGAATAGAAAGAATAGATGAGGGCGCAGCGCAGGTAGTTCAACCGACGATGCAATGCGTGCATGGTGCTTGCCCATGCCGCACAAGTACAGTCACCCGTATTAATAGTGTGTATTAAGTCAACGCGGTCATCACCGCTTTGCGATACGCCGGGCGCTGTTGCAGGCGCTGGTACCAGGCCTCCAGATGGGGCATTGCCGGCCGCTCGATGGGCATCTCGAACCAGGCATAGATGAAGCAACCCAGAGGGATATCACCCATGCCGAACGCCTGACCGGACAGGTAGGGTTGCTCGGCAAGGGCCTGGTCGACGGTTTTGAGCGCGTCGATACAGGCTTGGCGCCCGGCATTGATACTGTCCCAGTTTTGCCTGTCAGCCGGGGTGCGCACGATCCCCCAGAACACCGCCTTGAACGGGTCGGCGAGCGTGGAGGTGGTCCAGTCCATCCACTTTTCGGCATTGGCCCGGGCTTGCAGGTCGCTGGGGTAGAAGTCCGATGCCTGTTTGGCGCACAGGTAGCGCACGATGGTGTTGGATTCCCACAGCACAAAATCGCCATCTTCGATCATCGGCACCCGGCCATTGGGGTTCAGGGCCCGATATTGCGGGGTGTCGACCACACCAAAAGCCCCGCCCGCATCAATTGCCTCATAGTCCAGGCCGAGTTCCTCGGCGCACCACAGTGCTTTCCTGACGTTTGATGAATTTTTACGACCCCAGATTTTCAGCATGACCGCGCCTTATTGTGGATGAACTTGGCTGGATGAAGGCAGCAGCATACGCCGGATCAGCCACGGCTTAAATCGTCCTGCAGATCGCCCAGCAGGGTCGGTGCATTGTCGGCAAACAAGTGCGGGTAACACTGGCGGATATGCGCGAAAAAGAATGCCTCGGGGACGTCAGCAAATTGCCCGTGATCCACCACATATTCCATTGAGCGACGGCCCTGGCGATTGAACGCGTGGAAGACACTGTCATGCAAGCCATCGAATTCCAGTGGCGGCACATCAAACACGTCGCACAGTTGCTGATTGAACGCCGGAGTCGCTTTGACCCAGCGGCCGTTCAGGTACAGCTCGGTATAACCGTGCATGGCGAACACGTCACTTTTGAGCAGGGCAAGCAGGCGCGGTGTGGACAGGTGGTTGCGCACGTCTGCCAGGCCAATGCGCGCGGGGATGCCACAGTGACGGGCGCAGGCGGCCAGCAAGGTGGCCTTGGGCACGCAATAGCTTTCGCCGGCAGCGAGTGCGAAGCTGGCATTCAATGTGTTGGGGTCGCGGCTGAAGGTGTAGGGGTTGTAGCGAATCGCCTCACGTACGGCGTAATAAAGACTGACTGCCTGGTCACTTAAATCCGTGCGGGTTCCGCGATGTTTTTCGGCGAACTCCACCACCGCAGGGTGGTCACTATCGATGAAGCGGCTGGGACTCAAGTACGCATTCATAAGCTTGATCTCCGAAGTGAGCCTGGAGTTTAACGACAGGCCTGCCACAGAGATAACGACGATTACGCCAAATGTCGGCGCCTGCTGATGGGTATCCCCAGTACAACTTGTAACACCCTGATCACCCGGCTTGTTCGGATGCGGACTAAGCTCCCTGGTGGTTTCGCCCCTGGTTTCACGGAGGATTGCATATGCTGTTGTTGTGGATACTGGTGCTGGTGGTCGGCATTGCCTACCTGGCACACCGCCGAACTGCCCCCCTGCCCGCCCTGGGCGTGGTCGCCGTCTACCTGCTGGCGATGGGCGCCTGGAGCCACGCGCCGGGCTGGCTGCTGCTGATCTTCTGGGTGCTCATCGCCGTGGTGGCCGCGCCGTTGCTGCTGCCTGACCTGCGCCGCCAATACTTCACCAAGCCGCTGTTCAGCTGGTTTCAGAAAGTACTGCCACCGATGTCCGAGACCGAACGCGATGCGATCGATGCCGGCACCGTCTGGTGGGACGGCGAACTGTTCAGCGGGCGCCCCGACTGGGATAAATTGCTGGCCTACCCCAAGGTTCAATTGACCGAAGAAGAACAGGCGTTCATCGACGGCCCCACCGAAGAACTCTGCGCCATGGTCAGCGACTGGGAGATTGGTCAAGCCATGGACCTGCCGCCAGCGGCCTGGGAGCACATCAAGACCCACGGATTCTTCGCCCTGATCATTCCCAAGGAGTATGGCGGCAAGGGCTTCTCTGCCTATGCGCACTCTCAGGTTGCGATGAAGCTTGCGACCCGCAGCGGTGACCTTGCGTCCACCGTGATGGTCCCCAATTCCCTGGGCCCGGCCGAGTTGCTGCTGCACTACGGCACCGAAGAACAACGCAACCACTACCTTCCGCGCCTGGCGCGTGGCGACGACATCCCGTGCTTCGCCCTCACCGGCCCGCTGGCCGGTTCCGATGCAGGCGCCATGCCCGACACCGGGGTGATCTGCAAAGGCGAATGGCAAGGCAAGGAAACCCTCGGCCTGCGTCTGAACTGGGAAAAACGCTACATCACCCTTGGCCCGGTCGCGACCTTGCTCGGCCTGGCGTTCAAGGCTCATGACCCAGACCACCTGCTGGGCGAAGAAGAAGACCTGGGCATCAGCCTCGCGCTGATTCCAACCGATACGCCCGGCGTAGAAATAGGCCGTCGTCACCTGCCCCTCGGCGCTGCCTTCATGAACGGCCCCAACTCCGGCAAGGACGTGTTCATTCCCCTGGAATACCTGATCGGTGGCCAGGAAATGCTCGGCAAAGGCTGGATGATGCTGATGAACTGCCTGTCGGTAGGCCGCTCGATCTCCCTGCCTGCCGTCGGCACCGGCGCCGCCAAGTTCACCAGCCTGGTGACCGGGCAATACGCGCAGGTGCGCGAGCAGTTCAATGTGCCACTGTCAGCCTTCGAAGGTATCCAGGAAGCCCTGGCGCGCATCGGCGGCAATGCCTGGCTGATGGACAGCGCGCGTATGCTCACCGCCAATGCCGTTGACCTGGGGGAGAAGCCCTCGGTGTTGTCGGCGATCCTCAAATATCACCTCACCGAGCGTGGCCGCGAGTGCATCAGCCACGCCATGGATGTGCACGGTGGCAAGGGCATCATCATGGGGCCTAACAACTACCTGGGCCGCAGCTGGCAAGGTGCGCCGATCTTCATCACCGTGGAAGGCGCGAATATTCTCTCGCGCAACCTGATGATCTTCGGCCAGGGTGCAATTCGCTGCCATCCTTTCGTGCTCAAGGAGATGGCCCTGGCCGGTCGCGAAGACCATGACCAGGCGTTGAAAGAGTTCGACGGCCTGCTGATGCAACACATCGGTTTTGCCGTGAGCAACGCCGCCAGCACCCTGGTGCTGAACCTGGGCTTCGGCCATTTCGAAAAAGCCCCCGGCAACCGTTTGAGCCAGGGCTACTTCCGCGCCCTGAACCGCCAGGCGGCTGCATTTGCCCTGCTGGCCGACCTGAGCATGATGCTGCTGGGTGGTGAGCTCAAGCGCCGCGAACGCCTGTCCGCCCGCCTGGGTGATGTACTGAGCCATATGTACCTGGCGTCCGCAGCGCTCAAGCGTTATCACGACCTGGATTCGCCAGACCATCTGGAGCCGCTGTTTGCCTGGGCCATGGAAGAGAGCCTGGGTGAATCGGAACGCGCACTGGATGAACTGCTGAGCAACTTCCCGAACAAGGTACTCGGCTGCCTGCTGCGGGTGATCGTATTCCCGTTCGGGCGTCGGCATACCGGGCCCTCCGATGCACTGGATGCCGAAGTGGCGGCGGTAATCGGTCGTGCCAAGGGCGACCCGACCCTGGAAGAACTGCTAGCCGGGTGCTATCGACCGCAAGCGGCGGAAGATCCAGTAGGCGCTCTGCAACATGCCTACGATTTGCTCGGCGCCAGCCATCCGTTGCAGAAAAAACTGCATACCGCGCTTAAAAGCGGGCAGGTCAAACCGACTGCCGGTGAGTCTGCCATCGATGCCGCCTTGCATGCCGGCGTGCTGCAACCAGGTGAAGCGCAAACCCTGCGCGATGCCGAAGCGGCACGGCGCAAGGTGATTGACGTGGATGATTTCAGCAAGGAAGAGCTGATGCAGGTTGAGGGTAAAGTCCGCTGATACCGGCGGTCATATAAAAACGGGCGCGAGAGGCATATACTCTCGCGCCCGTTTTTGCTTTAGAGGACTTATCTCGTGTCCAACGTCGTTGCCGATCATCTCGTCTTGCTCGACCACTTGCGCAGCATCCTGGTTGCCGTCGGCGAAGCCGAACAGGTACCCGAGGAAAGCCACTCGCTGTTCCTGGAGCGTTTCGACGAACTGCGCGCCCTGTTGCCGATCGATCCGATCGAAAGCCAGTACCTGGGCCAGGACCTGATGAGCCAGGTCATCCTGCGCTACCCGCAAATCGCCCACTTGGTGCCACGCGACCTGCTGTGGTTCTTTGGCGGCGACTGCCTGCACTTCATGCCCGACGAAGAACTGGACCTGTACCAGGCCCTGGAAGAACGTCGCTATGAGGCCGAACAGAACGACGAACCGTTCGACTGGAACCAGGAAAAGCAACTGCTGGCCATGCCCCAGGACCAGAGCAAGCACTGACTTTTCAAGCACTGAGATTCAAATGTGGGAGGGGGCTTGCCCCCGATAGCAGTGGGTCAGTCAATGTAAAGGTGACTGACAGACCGCTATCGGGGGCAAGCCCCCTCCCACATTTAGTTTTGGCTCCTTGGCCATGCACTCCACCAGATAATCGATAAACACCCGCAACTTCGGCGGCAAGTACCGCGTTGGCGAATGCAGCAACCACGCCTCGCCATGGTAAGACGCAATAAAGTCCCACGCTGGCAACACTTGCACCAACTGGCCCGCCGCCAACGCATGCCGCGCCGTGAAATACGGCAAGCTGCCAATCCCCACATGCTGCAATACCGCATCCAACCGCACCCCAGTGTGGTTCGCTGCATAACGCCCGCGTACGCCAACCGTCACCGCCTTGCCGGCCTGGCGAAATTTCCAACGTGAATCGCCGGACGTTTCCCCCAGGTAAATGCAACTGTGCTCGAGCAAATCATGAGGATGGCTTGGGGTGCCATGCTCGGCCAGGTACTGCGGCGTCGCGCACAGCAGGTGTTCGATGGGCAATAGCTGGCGCCCGACCAGGCCGGGAGGTGGACTGTCAGTGATACGAATGCTCAAGTCGACATTGTCGTCGATCAGGTCCACATGCCGATCTTCAAGGATCAATTGCACATCCACCTTGGGGTAGCGCCGCAGAAATTCCGGCATATGCGGATGCACCACGAACCGCCCCACCGCCTTGGGCACGCTGACCCGTACCAGGCCCTCGGCTTCATCGGTGAACTGGCCGCTGATTTCCATCACCGAGCGGGCCGCGCTGACCATCTCCTGGCAACGCTTGAACACCTCTTCACCGCCCTCGCTCAGGCGCAGTTTGCGCGTTGTGCGTTGCAGCAAGCGCGTGGCCAGGGCTTGCTCCAGGCGTGAAATGCTGCGGCTCACCGCCGAGGGGGAGACGCTCAGTTGCCGCGCCGCTTCGGAGAAGCTGCCGGTTTCCACGACCTTGACGAAAATCGCCATTTCACCCAACAACGGCAAAGGAAGATTGATGCTCATGACGCACAGGTCCATTGATAATTGAGCGGATTATCACTCATCTGCGCACTATTTATACTGCCCACAGAACCCTGATGCGGATGTAGACCATGACCGAGCGCCTGTTTTTTACCCATGACCACCTGACAGCCGAGCTGGAAGTGCTCAGTTGCACCCCGCACGAAGAGCAATTCGCCGTGATTGCGCAGTCGACGATTTTTCATCCCCAAGGCGGCGGCCAGCCGTTCGACACCGGCTGGCTCGGCGATAGCCAGGTACTGCGGGTCGTGCAGGAAACCGAACAGGTGGTGCATTACGTCGACCGGCCTCTGGAACCTGGACCGGTCATTGCACGAGTCGACGCACAGCGTCGAGCCTTGCACAGCCGCTTGCATTCGGCGGGCCATTTGATCGGCAACGCCGGCGAACGTCTGGGCTGGATGCCGATCAAGGCCCACCACTGGCCGGGCGAAGGCAAGATCACCTTTATCCGTGGCCAAAGCGCGCAAGACATGGATGCGCAAACGCTCCAGCAATGGGTCAACCAATGGATCGCCGCTGACTATCCACGGCATATGACGCTGGATGAAGGCACCCGCGAAGTCGGCTTCGGTGAATTGCCGGCTTACGCCTGTGGCGGCACTCATGTGCAAGCGTTGAGCGAGCTGGGCCAGGTGACGATCCTGGCGCTATCGGAGAAAAAGGGCACATTGTCGGTGCGCTATGAAATTGAAACTAATGTGGGAGGGGGCTTGCTCCCGATAGCGGTGTGTCAGTCAGCTTACCTGTAACTGATCCACCGCTATCGGGAGCAAGCCCCCTCCCACAGTGGACCGATGCGCCACAGAGAAATAGGCTAGACGGCAATCGCCCCTGCCCTGCCCGGCTCGACCACGAACGACTTCAACGTCGACACCGTCGCCGCCGGGTCACGCGGGTCACTGATCGCCCGAAAATTCGTCAACATGCTGTCGGCCGCCAACTCCACCGACACATACCCGCGCTGGCGGCTGTCGAAGAACTTCACATGGGGGTTAAGCGGCATGATCTTCATGAACGCGTCATAGGGCGGGCCGTCAGAGGTCACCGACGAGCCAACGAACTCGGTGGCAACCACCGCCGAGTCCGGATTGTCGGCGTTAGCATGCAGGTCAGTGGCCCAGAACGAATGAATGTCCCCGCCCCAGAACACCGGGTTCTTCACGCGATTGCGCACAATCGACGCCAGCATCCGTGAGCGGTTAGCCATGTAGCCATCCCACCCATCGGTCCAGCGCCCCGGCTTGTGGTTGGTGAGATCGCGCTGGATCAGCGGCGCCACCAGCAAATCCTGGGCGATCACATTCCAATGCGCCTTCGACTGGGCAAAACCCTGGTCCAGCCAGGCTTCTTGTTGCCAGCCGAGCAACGTGCGGGCGGGGTCGCGCAAGTTGCTGCAAGGGGTGGTGACAACATGCCCCTGGTGGCTGCCATTGGCTGCGATGCACGGTTGCTCGGAACGATACTGACGCCCGTCGAGCACATGGAAACGTACAAGCCGACCGTAGTCCAGACGTCGATAAATACGCATGTCCGCGCCCTTGGGCACGCTACTGGCGCGCAAGGGCATGTGTTCGTAAAACGCCTGGTAAGCCGCCGCCCGTTGCTGGAGAAACTGCGCCACCGCAACCTTGGGATCCTGGGACCAGCGGTTGGCATAGTCATTCTGCACTTCATGATCGTCCCAGGTCGCCACGCTGGGTGCGGCGGCGTGCAGGGCTTGCAGGTCCGGATCGGTCTTGTACAACGCGTAGCGGTTGCGATAGTCGCTCAGGCTTTGCGCATTGCCACTGCCGTGGGCACGAAAAACCTTGCCCGAATCCGCCGCGTAGGAGCTGTCATAGATATAGTCGCCGAGGAAAAACACCAGGTCGGGCTGCTCCGCGGCAAGGTGTCGGTAGGCGCTGAAGTAACCGCGCTCCCAGTGCGAGCACGACACAAACCCCAGCCGGGCCGATGCCATGGCCTGCAGCGGCGGCATCGTGCGGGACTGGCCCACCGGGCTCTGCGCACCGAGCCCTTCAAACTGGTACCAATACGGCCGATCCGCCGCCAGCCCCGCCACTTCGACATGCACTGCGTGAGCGAAACGCTGCGTCGCCAGCACCTCCCCCTGCCTCACAATACGCGTCATCGCCGCATCGCTGGCCACCCGCCAACGCACTGGCACTGAGCGACTCAGGCCGCCACGGCCATCCGCGGCGTTGAACAACGGCGCCAGGCGCGTCCATATCACAAAGCCATCCGGCAACGGGTCGCCGGAAGCCACGCCGAGGGTGAACGGATAATCCACCCCGGCACTGCGCGCAAACGGGCTGAGGATCGAAAACGCGGTAGCGACCGCCAGCCCGCCAAGTATCCGGCGCCGGTTGTGGTCTACCCCGCCGCTCACAGACAGCGCTCCCAGTCGTCACGCACGGCGGCAAACCCGAGCAAGTCCTCATACACGCCGTTCTTTAGAAACGCCTGGCGCATGCAGCCTTCATAGCGCAGGCCGATCTTTTCCATGACCCGCGCCGATTCCTTGTTGCGACCAAAGCACTGGCTGCCCACGCGCTGCAAACCCAGCTCGCCGAAGCCGAAGTCCATCACCGCGCTTGCCGCTTCTGCCGCGAACCCCTGGTTACGGCAGTGCGCCGCCACCCAGCCCCCCAAGTGCCCATAGTGATGACGAGCATTGATGCGCAGGCTGACCATGCCAATCAACTCGTGTGTGCCCAGCACATGCATCCCCAGGTTCAGCAGTTCACCAGTGCGGTATTTATCGGCAATCCCTGCAATAAAATCCTCGGCGGTTTCCAGAGTGTAGGGCGATGGAATATTCGCCGTGTTGTCGGCAATTTTCGGGCCGTTGGCGAGCGTGAAAAGCAACTGGGCCTGGTGCATTTCCAGTGCTCGCAACAGCAGCCGCGGGGTAGTCAATTGAGGCAATGCTGTGTCCATGGAAGCTGGCTCTCAAGATAAATTTCTCAAGCATGTACGCCCCGAGTGTCAGTTTCATTACGTGCCAAAACTGACCGGTAAGTTTTCTGAAAGACCCGTCCTAGAGCCTTTAAACCGTCAATTAAAGTTAACCATTCGGTCATTTTTGCTTGCTAGCGTGTTGCCCCTAATTCAATAACGGGGTAACGGAATGAGAACCTGGGACGAACCCAAGAAACGCAAGGCGCACATCGAACTGATCCCGATGATCGACGTGATGATGTTCCTGCTGGTGTTTTTCGTACTGGTGAGCCTGAACGTGATTCCCGCGCTCGGCATGAAGACCCAATTGCCCAGCGCCAGCAGCTCGCAGCAGCTCAAACCGCAAAACAAATTCATCCTTACCCTGGGCCTGGAAGGCCAGTTGCAACTGGACGGCAAGGACCTGACGGTGGATGCCCTGGTGCCGGCCTTGAAGGCGGCCGAGAAGCCCGACACCAAGTCGACGATCATCGTCAACAGCGACAAAGGCGTAGAGGTTTCGCGCCTGGTGGAAGTGATGGACACCCTGCGCCTGGGTGGCTTCACCTCCGTGTCCATTGCTACGCGTAAGTCTTGATCATGTACGTTCTGTTTCGTGCGCGTCAGCTGCTGGGCAGTGTCCCGGCCCTGATCGCCCTGGTGCTGATTGCACTGGGTATCCAGTCCCAGACCTTGAAGGTCGAGCCGGTGTATGACGAGTCGGCGGTCGAATTGGCCTTGGTCGAGCCGGAACCGGAAGTCATACCGGAACCGGTGGTGGAGCAAGAGCCGCCACCGCCGGTGATCGAAGAGGAAGAGGCCGAACCGGCGCCACCGCCCAAGCCGCCCAAGCCGCTGCCTAAACCCGAACCCAAACCCAAGCCAAAACCTGTGCCCAAGCCGGCGCCCGTGGTCGCCAAGCCCGCGCCAACGCCGCCACCGGTGGCCGCCAAGCCAGCCCCGGCCGCCGTCGCCCAAACGGCACCGACGCCCGCCCCACCGGCGCCACCGAAGGTCGATGGCCAGGCCCTGGAAGGCGGTTACCTCAAAGGCTTGCGCAACGAGTTGGACACCTACAAGCAGTACCCCACCGGGCGCCAGGCGTCGCTCGAACGCCCCAGCGGCGAGGTGGTGGTGTGGTTGCTGGTGGACCGCCAGGGCCGTGTGCTCGATTCCGGCTTACAGACTCAGGCCTCAAGCATGTTGCTCAACCGGGCCGCCACCAACAGCTTGCGTCGCATCAAGCAAGTCAAACCGTTCCCCGAACAAGCCTTCGGGGGCCGCAATGAGCAGCGCTTCACCGCCACCTTCAACTACAGCGTGCAATAAGCACCCGACATCAGGACGACAGTGATGAAGTTCACCCGCATTCATCTGGCACTCGTTGCCGCGACCAGCATGAGCCAGGGACTGGTCATGGCAGAGACCAGCGACAGTGATGTCGGCACCATTGGGGTACAAGGCAAGGCGAGCGCAGGGGGCGGTTACATGGTCCCGGAAGAAAGCATCAAGGGCCGCTCCACGGTGACCAAGGAAGCACTGGACAAGCAGGCAGCAACAGGCAATGCCATCGATAAGCTCAAGTACACCCCAGGCTTGAACATCTCCAGTGAAGACAACACCGGCCTCTCGGGTTTTCGCTTCACCATGCGCGGCATGAACTCCGACCAGGTGGGCATGTCGGTGGACGGCATGCCGATCAACGACTCCGGTAACTACGCGCTGTACTCCAACCTGCTGGGCGACCCGGAAAACATCGACCAGATCTTCGTCACCCAGGGTGCCTCGGAGGCCGATGGCCCGCACATCGGTTCCAGTGGCGGCAACATCGGCATCGTGACCATTCGCCCGACCAAGGAAACCGGCGCGTTCGTCAAACAGGTGGTCGGCAGCAACGCCACGCGCAAGACCTTCGCCCGCCTCAATACCGGTGAAATCAACGGTCTTAGCAACTGGCTGTCGGTGTCCCATACCGAAGGGCAGATGTGGCGTGGCTCAGGCGCGGTGCGTGCGGACAAGGTGGAGTGGAACAGCTTCTTCGACGCCGGCAACGGCAACACCGCCAACCTGATCCTCAAGTACCACGAGCAGGACAACAACAGTTACAGCCAGTTGACCAAGGCGCAGTTCCAGCAGAACGGCCGCAAGTACGATCCCTACCCGGCCACGCCGAGCGTGGGCAGCAACGGCAAGTACAACAGCTACTACGCCCTGGCGCAGAACCCGTTCCAGACCTTCACCGCCGTGCTCAACACCCAGTTCAAACTGGCCGACAACCTGGCGCTGTCGGTGATCCCGTATTACTACTGGGGCAACGGCAGCGGCGTCGGCTCGTCCGCCTACGCACTCAACCGTGGCTCCAATCAGGGTGGCGTGTTCGACCTCGGCAACCTGCCCACCGCCGCCCAGTACAACGCCGATGGCACACCGAACAGCGGCGTGTACTACCGCCCTTCACGCACGCAAACCTGGCGGCCGGGCATCACCACCAAACTGACCTGGGACCTGGGCGACCACAGCCTGCAATTCGGCTACTGGTACGAGCGCGCACGCCAGAGCCAGACCCAGCCGTTCATTCCCCTAAAGAGCAACGGCAAGCCGGTGGACACCTGGCCGGATTCCAACAGCGCCATCGTCGATGCCAACGGCAACCAGGTCCAGGGGCGCGACCGCTTCACCGTGACCCCGGCGCAAAAGGTCTGGGCCCAGGACACCTGGTACATCAACCCGGATTGGACCTTCATCGCCGGCCTGGCCTACATGAACGTCGAGCGTGAAGGCACCAACCATGGCAGCCTTAACGAACGCCCGGAAAAACGTAACCAGACCTACAACAAACTGCTGCCCAACGCCGGCCTGAAATACCAGCTGGACGAGCGTGACCAGTTGTTCTACAGCCTGTCGCGCAACATGCGGGTACCGCAGAACTACGTGCTCTACGACAAAGGCGCCGGCTCGATCGACGCCGAACCGGAAACCAGCTGGAACCATGAACTGGGCTGGCGCTACAGCGGCGACGACATGACCCTGGCCGCCACCCTGTTCTACATGGACTTCAAGAACCGCCAGGTTTCGTCCCGGGACATCAACGGCGACTTTGCCGACATCAACGCGGGCTCCGTGGTCAACAAAGGCCTGGAGCTGGAATGGAGTGGCCAGTTGCCCCACCACTTCAACTACTACACCTCCTACACCTACACCAAGGCCGAGCAGCAAGACGACATGACCGTCTACAACGCCGGCAAACCCATCGTGCTGCCCACCAGCGGCAAGCAGTTCGCCAACGTGCCCAAGAACATGCTGGCGGCCAACGTTGGTTATGACGACGGGCGCTTCTACGGCACCTTCGGCGGCAAGTACACCAGCAAGCTCTATGGCGACCTGACCAACGACGAAGCCATTTCCGGACGCACCGTGTTCAACCTTGGCGCCGGTATCTACCTGCCGGTGGACAAGAAAGTCGTCAAGGACGCGACCCTGCGCCTGAACGTCGACAACCTGTTCGACAAGAAGTACCTGGACGGCGTGTACACCACCAAGACCAACGCGGCCAGCTACAGCGGTTTTCGCGATGGCGACCCGGCCTACATCGTTGGCCTGGACCGCACCGTAACGGTTTCGCTGGAAGCGAATTTCTAAGACTGACCCAAGAGGAACACCAGCATGGATATGAACCTGCTCCACGACGTCACCTTCTATGTGATGTACGCAGCGATGGCCATTGCGATCTTCATCGCCATCGAACGCGGCATCTACTTTGCCTACGTGCGCCGCCAGGCTCGGGCGTTGATCGACGCCCTCGGCGCCCCCGTGCACAGCGAGCGTGACCTGCCGGAAAACCTGAGCCGTCGCGACAGCCTGCCGCTGAACATGATCCTGCCGGTGCTGGCGCAGAAAGCCTCCAACGGTTCACGCAAGGACCTGGACGACGAAATCGACACCCAATACCTCAAGACACGCGCCCCGCTGGCCCGCAGCCTGTGGATCATCGAGACCATTACCACCGCCGCCCCGCTGCTGGGCTTGCTGGGTACCATCCTCGGCATTATCGACACCTTCAAGGCGCTGGCCACGGCGGGTGTTTCCGACCCAGGGCAGATTTCCGGTGGTATCGGCACGGCCTTGTTCGCCACCGGCCTGGGTATTGCCATCGCGCTGTTCTGCGTAGTGTTCCACAACTTTTTCCAGGACAGCCTGGAACGCATCAACGACCAGTTGAAGATCCTGTTGATCCGCGCGGCCAGCGGAGCCCGCGTACAAGGCGAAGTGCCGCACCTTGTACCGACCTCCCTGCACAGCCGCACAGCGTGACCCGTCGGGCGGGCGCGTAATACGCCCGCCCCTTTGTTTTGTCCGATGAGACGCCTATGTCCCTTTCGATGAAGTTGCGTATCGCCAGCCTCGCCGGCGTGTTGCTCAGTCCGCTGGCCCAGGCGGACTTTTCCATTCCGGGGTTTGAGCTGGTGCACACCGTGCCGGTGGATACCGCCCTGGTCACCGCCGATTTGCGCCAGACTGGCCCAGTATGGATCGAGCTGTTCGACAGTGCGAAGAGCCGCATTGATATCGGCCAGTTCTACGCCGTCGACCATGCCGGCTCGGTGATGGACACGGTCATCGAACGCCTTGAGGCTGCCGGCAAGCGCGGCGTGAAAATTCGTTTTTTGCTGGAAGAAAAAGGCATCAGGCTGTCGGAAGCTGCCACCCTGGAACGCCTGCGTGCAATCCCCAACCTGACCTTGCGGGTGCTGCCCTACGGGCAACTGAGCGGCGGCATCATCCACGCCAAATACCTGCTGGTGGATGGCACGCAGGCGTTTATCGGCAGCCAGAATTTCGACTGGCGCTCCCTGGAACATATCCACGAAACCGGGCTGCGCATCAGTGACGCAGCCGTCGTGGGCCAGGTGCAGGCGATCTTCGATCAAGACTGGCAAGCCCAGGCTGCGCTCGCCGATAAGCAACCGGTGCCGCTGCCGGCCACCGGCCAGGCGCCCGCACGCACCGGCAACTACCTGGTGGCCAGCCCGCAACGCTACAACCCGCCAGGCGTAGGCGACTCACAGCTGGAACTGCCACGCCTGCTAAGCGAAGCCAAAAAAGAAGTGCGTGTGCAATTGCTCGATTACGCGCCACTGTCCTACGGGCCTGATCGAACCCGCCCGTACTACGCGGTGATCGACAACGCCGTGCGTGCCGCTGCTGCCCGTGGGGTGTCGATCAAACTGATGGTGTCCAACTGGAACACCGACAAGCTGGAACTGCCCTACCTCAAGAGCCTGGCGGTATTGCCCAACGTCGAAATCAAGATCGTCACCCTGCCCGAAGCCAAGCAAGGTTTTATCCCTTATGCCCGAGTGATCCACAGCAAGACCATGGAGATCGACGGGCAAGTGGCGTGGATCGGCACCAGCAACTGGTTGGGCGGTTACCTGGATAACTCGCGCAATCTGGAGGTGGTGATGCGCAGTGAAGCGATGGCCAGGCGTGTAGGGCAATTGCATGAGCAACTGTGGGACGGGCCCTACGCCAGAGCCTTGAGCGTGACGGATGAATACCCTGAGCCCCATCCTGGCCAGCATTGACCTTGGGCACCTGAGTAGTGGTAGTGTGTGGAAATGTTTCCGACTTACCTGTCAGAAACACCCTACTCACTACCTGCAAAGGAATGCCTTAAACAATGCACTTTCCACTCAAGCAATTGGCCGTTGCCACCCTGTTCGCGGCTAGCCTTTCGGCACTCTCAACCCCCGCTTTCGCCAACATCAGCGCAGACCAAAGCGCGGCGATTGTGAAGAGCTTCGGCGAGACATCGGTCACCGATTTCCGCAGCTTCCTCGGCAACCTGGCCAAGGGCGAGCTGGGTAAATCGGCTGACGTCGGCCCGGCTATCAGCGCCTTTCTCGACAACAAAACCCTGAACGCCGAGCAACAGAACGAGATCAATCGCCTGCTCGGTATCTACACCCGTGTGAAGTACGGCAAGGCTGCCCTGGAAACCTTGCGCGAACTGGTGGAGATTCCGACCTTCAACGTAGACGGGCTGCCACAGTACAAAAACCCGGAATTCCTCAAGATCGCCGACAAGATCCAGGCCCTGGCCAAATCCTTCAACCTGAACTTCCGTAATGTCGATAACCGTGTGTACGAAATCTCCCTGGAAGGCAGCGGTGATGAAGTCGTCGGCGTACATGCCCATGCCGATGTGGTGCCGGTCACGCCGGAAAACTGGGTGCTGCAAGATGGCACCAAGCTCGACCCGTTCAAGGTCACGCTGATCGGCGACCGCATGTATGGCCGTGGGACCGAAGATGACAAGAACGGCATCGTCGTGGCGATGTATGCCATGAAGGTGATCAAGGAAGAAAAACTGCCGCTGGCGCGCACGTTCAAGCTGCTGGTGGACACCACCGAAGAAACCGCCGGTGACGCGATTCCCTACTACTTCGAACGCAACCCCGTGCCGCAATACAACCTGGCGCTGGATGGCGGCTACCCGGTGGTGATCGCCGAGAAAGGCTCGGGCACCGTCATGGCGACCTTCCCGGTGCGCAAAGGTGAAGGCACAGGCGCGGAAATCATCGCAATGACCGGCGGCAAGGCCACCAACCAGATTCCATCGGTTTCGGTCGCTACGCTGGTCAGCGATAAGCCTGCTGAGTTAGCGGCCAGCCTGCAGCAGGCCGGTAATGATTATGCCAAGCGCAACGGCGGCAATTTCCAGGTCAGCGCCAAGGTCGATGGCAAGGACGTCAAACTCACTGTCACCGGCGTATCCGCCCACTCCTCCGAACCCGAAACCGGGGTCAACCCGGTGGCTCGTATGCTGGAACTGATCCACGGCGTCGACGGCAAGATTGCCCTCAAGCACAACCACATCACTGATGCGGCGCGTTATGCAGCGGACAACTGGGGCCTGGATTACCTGGGCGGCAAATTGGGCGTGGGCTTCGCCGATGACTTCATGGGGCCGTTGACCACCTCGCCGACCTTTGTCGGCCTAGATGACAAAGCCTTCAAGCTGGCGGTGAACCTGCGGGCGCCGAAGGGTAAAACCCCGGAGGCACTCAAGGCACAGATCGAACAGAAACTGAATGCCTGGAACCAGCAAGCCAAGGTCAACGTGAGCTTCGCCTATTCGCTGGATACACCGATGTACCGCAACCCTGAAGGTGAGTGGGTCAAAGCCTTGCTGGCGGTCGCCACGGAAAACCTGGGCATGCCGCACAAGTTCGGCACCTCGGCCGGTGCAACCTCGGTGCACGACTTGCCCAACGGGGTGCAATTTGGCCTGGCCCGTCCGGAAGAGAAGTACACCGGGCACACCGACAGTGAGTTCAAAACGGTTGAGCAGTTCCTGCTGGACCTGCAGATCGTCACTGAAATGATGGGCCGCGTCGGGCAGTTGCCGAAGCTCTGACCCATCCTCATCGCCTGAACCACCGCTTTCGCGGCCTCGCTGAAGCTCGACAGCTCCCACAGGGGATCGGCAGTGCTGGGTTGAT
>NZ_SPKN01000027.1:0-144456 GCF_023127765.1 Pseudomonas sp. W15Feb34 | reverse complement strand
CGGGGTTTCCCCCAGAGACGGCATTGTTCTCCAGGAGGTGATCAAAAAGGCTCGCCAGAGCTGCCAGTTTGCGTCGAATGGTGGCCCCGGCCAGTCCCCGGGTTTCCAGCTGGGCGCGCCAGGCCAGGACGTGCCCGGGGGTCACTGCGCGGAATTCCTCGGCGCCGGTGCGGCCGACAAAGCTGCAGAAGTCTGCCAGGTCATTCTGGTATTCGGTTTCCCGACGCCTGACGTGAGGTCGAAGTCCCCGAACAGCTTAAATTCATAGGGCGGGACCAAAGGCCTCATCCACCTTGGCCAAGTCGGTGTAGCGCAGGCTGCCCGCGTAGTAATGCAATTTGATCCAGGCCATCAGGTAGTCGTAACGGGCCCGGGCCAGATCGCGACGGGTGTTGTGCAACTGCTGCTCGGCGTTGAGGGCGTCGAGGTTGACCCGCTCGCCGCCGAGGATGCTCTGCTGGGTCGACACCACCAGCGCTTCGGCGGAGGCCAGGGCCTTTTGATAGGCGCGCAGCTTGCTGACCCCCGACAGGCAGGCACTGAACTGGCGCCGCAGCTCGATCAGGGTTTCGCGGGTCTTGCCCTCCAATTCGTACTCGGCCTGCTCCATGGAACGGGCGGCCTGGCGGGTGGACGCCGAGACGCCGCCACCGACATACAGCGGCACGCTGACTTCAATGCCGATGGTGTTGGTGTCGTAGCGCTGGTTGTAGGTGTTGCCGCTGTCGGACTCCTGCTGGCGCGAGTTGGCATACGCAGTGATCCGCGGCAAGTGCCCGGCGCGGTTGCGCTCCACCTCATAACGCGCCACTTCCACCGCCTGGCGCTGGGAGGCTAGGGTCGGGTTGTTGGTGATTGCCAGCTCATGCCAACTGTCGTAGTTGGCCGGTGTCAGGGTGAAGGCGGCAAAGTCCTGGTTCAACGGTGCCAGGTCGGCGATATCGACGCTGTGTACGCCGAGCAATGACCCCAATTCGCGCAGCGACGCATCCTGCTCATCCAGGGCCTGGATCTCTTCGGCAGTGGCCAGCTCATACCGCGACTCCGCCTCCAGGATGTCGGTGCGCGTGCCCTCGCCTTGCTGGAACAGGTGCTGGTTCTGCTGGAACTGCTGCTCGAACGCCTTCTTCTTGGCCCGGGCAATCTCGATCTGGTCCTGGGCGAACAGGGCCTGGGTGTAATAGGTCAGTACCCGCACCAACAGCGCCTGGCTCTTGTCGCGGAAACTCTCATCGGCAAACAGCGCCTGGGCCACGCCCTTGCGGTAGTTGGCATAGGCTTCGTAGTCGAACAGCGGCTGTTGCAGGGTGAAGGTCGAGCCGAAGCTGTTGTAGTTGCGGTCGTCGTGATAGTGACCACCACGGCCATCGGGCAGGTTGGCCTGGGAGTTGTTGCGGCCCTTGTTGTAGTTGTAGGACAGCCGGGGCAACAGGCCGGCGCGGCCAATGGTGCGGTTTTCCAGGCCGGCGTCACGCTCCTTGATCGCGCCGAGGAATACCGGATCATTACGCAGGGCCTGCTCATACACATCAAACGGTCCCATGGCGGCCTGGGCGCTGCTGCACGCGAGCAGCAAGGCGATGAACACTGGTTTCATGCTCATTCCTCGGTCAACGCCGAGCCGGCACGATCGAGCAGCGGCTTGAACAAATAATTGAGCAACGAACGCTCGCCGGTACGCACAAACATCTCGGCGGGCATGCCGGGCTTGATCACCAGGCCGTGGAGTTTTTCCAGGGCGTCGTCGCTGACCGTGGTGCGCAGCACGTAATACGGCGCCCCGGTCTTTTCGTCGAGCATCTGGTCGGCAGAGATCAAGCTCACTTCCCCCGGCACCCGTGGCGTACGGCTCTGGTTGAAAGCGGTGAACAGAATGTCCACCGGCAGATGAGTGCCGACCTTGTCCACCAGGTGCACAGGCAGGCGCCCCTCCACCTCCAGGCGCGTGCCCTGGGGCACGATTTCCAGCAGGGTTTCCCCGGCCCGCACCACGGCACCTTCGGTGTGTACGCCAAGGTTGACGGCAATGCCATCGGCTGGGGCGTTGATTTCACTGTGTTGCAGGTCGAAACCGGCCGATGTCAGTTGTTGCTCCAGGGTCAGGCTGCGCAGTTGCGCGTCGGCCAACTGGCTGCGGACTTCCTTTTGATACTCCTCGCTGTGCTGTTGCAACTTGAGGCGTGATTCGAGAATGCCTTGCTCGATACGCCCACTTTCACCGGTGTTCTGCGCCAGGTCCTGCTGCACCTGGAACAGTTGGCGCTGGTATTCCAGCAAGCGGTTGCGCGGGATATAGCCGTTGTCTGCCAAAGGTTGCAGGTTGCTCAGTTGGTCACGCAGCGATTGCGCCTGGGCGTTCAAGTCCGTGCGCGCACGGCGCATACCATTGAGCTGGGCGCTGGCTCCTTCGATACTGGCGCGGATCCCGGCCTGTTCGCGGGCAAAGGCCTCACGCCGGCTGCTGAACAACTGGCGCTGGCCCTCCAGCACCAAGGCCAGCGCAGGATCGGGGCTAGCGCTCAGTTCGGCGGGAAACATCACCGAAGGCAAGCTGTCGCGCTCGCTCTGCCAGCGGGCAACACTGGCCCAGGCCATGCGGTACTGGGCTTGCAGGGAATGCACGTCGGCCTGGCT
Organism: Pseudomonas sp. W15Feb34; assembly: GCF_023127765.1. Taxonomy (NCBI): domain Bacteria; kingdom Pseudomonadati; phylum Pseudomonadota; class Gammaproteobacteria; order Pseudomonadales; family Pseudomonadaceae; genus Pseudomonas; species Pseudomonas sp. W15Feb34. The sequence goes on along the minus strand of NZ_SPKN01000027.1, from coordinate 141,822 downwards.
TTGGGTCTGGTCGAGGCGAAACAACGGCTGGCCTTGCTTGACCACCTCGCCTTCGCGCACCAGGATCCGGCTGACCACGCCAGGGCTCAGGGTTTGCACGGCCTTGCGTTTGCCGGACACCACCACCGTACCCTGCACCGGGATACCCTGGTCCAGGGGCGCCAGGCTGGCCCAGAGGAAGAATCCCCCGGCACCAACCACCGTCATCAGCCAGCCCAGGCGGGAGAAAAAACGCGCATCGCGCTCGGGAAAGGTCTGTTCGTTTGGCAGGCTGTTATCGGTGCTCATTGGCCTGGATTCCTTGCCGCAGGGTATTGGCGGTTGAGGCTGACGCCGGCCTTTTCACGGGGTTGTTCCGGTTGCCCGGACAGCGCTCGCAGCACCTCTTGGCTGGGGCCGAACGCTTGCAGGCGGCCCTCGTTGAGCACTAGCAGTTTGTCGGCCTGGGCCAGCGCCGAAGAGCGGTGGGTCACCAGGATCACGCTGCTGCCCTGGGCTTTCATCTGCATGATGGCGCTGGCCAAAGCGGCCTCGCCCACGGTATCGAGGTTGGAGTTGGGTTCGTCGAGCACGATCAGGCGCGGCCCGCCATACAGTGCGCGGGCCAGGGCCACGCGTTGTTTCTGCCCGCCGGACAGGCCGCTGCCGTCGTCGCCCAACACCGTGTCATAGCCCTGGGGCAAGCGCAGGATCAAGTCATGCACACCGGCTTGCTGGGCAGCCTGCACCACCTGCTCGGGGTCAGCCTGGCGAAAGCGTGCGATGTTATCAGCGATGCTGCCGCTGAACAGTTCAATGTCTTGGGGCAAGTAACCGACGTGCGGACCGAGGTCGTCGCGGTCCCAGCGATGAATGTCGGCACCGTCCAGGCGCACCGTACCAGCCAGGGTCGGCCATACGCCCACCAGCACCCTCGCCAGGGTCGACTTGCCAGAGCCGGAGGCGCCCAGCACGCCCAGTACTTCGCCGGCCTCCAGGTTGAAACTGACCTGATGCAAGGTCACCACCCGACGCCCCGGAGGCCCGGCGCTGACCTGCTCGAAACTCACCTGCCCCTTGGGCGCCGGCAATGCCATGGCCTGCGCCCCAGGCGGGAACTCCTGCAACAGCTCATCGAGGCGTTGATAGGCCAGCTTGGCCGAACTCCATTGCTTCCACACGGCGATCAACTGATCAATCGGGCTCAGCACCCGCCCCATCAGAATGGTGCCGGCAATCATCATCCCGGCCGTCATCTGACCCTTGATCACCAACAAGGCGCCCAAGCCCAGCACGAGGGATTGCAGGAGCAGACGCAGGGATTTGCTCAAGGAACTGATCACCGAACCGGTGTCGCTTGCCCGGTTTTGCAGGCCGAGGAATTGCGAATGCACATGGAACCAGCGACTGCGCAGCGCCCCCAGCATGCCCATGGCCTGGATGGTCTCGGCATTGTGCAAATGACTGGTGGCCAGTTGGGTGGACTGCTGGGAATAACCGCTGGCTTCGCGTAATGGTTTTTTGGTCAGGTATTCGTTAAGGCACGCCAGGCCGATCAACAGCACCGCACCCGCCGTGGCCAGCACTCCCAGCCACACGTTGAACAGGAAGATCACCAGCAAGTAGATCGGGAACCACGGCGCATCGAAGAACGCAAACAACGCCGGCCCCGTGAGGAACTGGCGGATATGGGTCAAATCCCCGAGCGATTGCCCGGCGTGCCCCTCACCCCGTTGCAGGTTGCGTTCGAAGGCGGCCTTGTACACCTGCAGGTTGAACCGCCGCTCCAACTGGCTGCCGATACGGATCACGATAAAGCTGCGGACGATTTCCAGGGTGCCGATAAAAGCAAAGAAGCCCACCACCATCAGGGTCAGCATGACCAGGGTGGTTTCGTTCTGTGATGACAGCACCCGGTCATACACTTGCAGCATGTATATGGAAGGCACCAGCATCAGCAGATTGATCAGCGCGGTAAAACAGCCGACGCTGATCAGGATGTTTTTGTAAGTACCTAGTACTCGGAAGAGCGCTCCTGCTTTTGTCGTATACATTATTGCGACCCTCTGACATTTTTAAAACGATTAAGCAGGTGCTAGATTCAATCACTCTCCTTGGCCGACGTGCTAAATGGCAGGGTGCGAGCCGCAAAGAAAGTATCCGATACTCTGTTAAAATACACATCAACTACGCTTCGCAGGGGGCTCACCCCGTATCATACTTGGCTCAATCTAGAGTTAGAAACACCTTACCAACTGAGGCTATGCCAAGCAAAAACCTGCTCGCCGTATAAGGCGAGCAGGAAATAAGCGTTTAGTGCTAAAAATCAAGAAAGTTCAGCGCTCGGCTGGCCAACAGTTGGGATCTCGTTAACTAGATAAGTAGTCATAAGGCCTTTATGATCGGACATTGCCGAAGTCGGGTTAGAACTGAGATCGTAACTATTGCTGGACGCTTGCGTAATCAATCCATCCTTAACGAAGTATTGATTACTACCAACGACTGTGGCCTTGATGGAGGTTAAATCGATTTTATTGCCATCTTGACTATAAGTCATGTCTATTCGGTCCCGGTCGTCCACTGTGGGCGCCCAAGATTTATTACCTGTCTCGTAAGCTGGCCCACCCCAAGTATGCCCAGGGTCTTTCACGGGATCGGGATGCACCTCACGAAAGCTATCGGTGTAACCCTTATCTATCAATGCCTTGCTGGTATCCCACTCATACACCACACCATTGCGGTCATTTGCATTTTTATTCGAAGCTATCCAATCCAGATGTGAGGGTTCGTTGAAGTCTCCAGAAACAATATGCGCTAAATCTTTGTAAGGGCCATTCGCGTGAGCATTCAAAACATTGTTTATAGCTTCTGTTCGCCCGGATGCGAGATTGACCGCCTTGATAACAGATGTATCCGTCGTTATTTGATTGGGTGTTGGGCCATCACCTGATATCCCTCTTGGCAAATAGGCCGCGTACTTAAGATCGTTGGTATGGATGGTGTCGAGGTGAATATCGCGGGAAGAAATTGCTCCGTCTTTGTCATAGTCAATAACTAAGCTGCTCCCCCCTGCTGCGCCATTCGGCTTTTCGTCCATAATTTTATATTTTGAAATAGTGCCGGTACCACCATGAAGAGTATAACTATATACATCATCGCCCAGCTTGGAGTTCATATAGTTCGTAATATCTTTGAGTCTTCCATGGTCTCCTATAATAAGACCTTCTAATGGCACGCCCTGAAACTCGCGAACGCCGACAGCAGAAAGTACCGTATTAGATACATGCTCGAGCGCTGACCCAATCGGTCTTATCGCCCCAATAGTCTCAAAAACCGGGACAGCCAAGGATGCGCCTAACTTCACTACTCCACCTGCCACATCCCCTGCAACTCCAACAGCAGTATCTAATACTGACTTCGTAGCTCCAATAACTAGTGATTTTGCGGTGGAGATAATTGGAATATCTGGGATTAGGTTTATAATGCTGCCAAACAGAGAACCAAAAAAATCTGTCGGCACCGAAACTACTTGTTTAACTGTAGTACTGACGAGTGTCTCGGCACGCTCAGGTACGGTTCTTAATAATCCTGACGACAGCATGCTGTCGTTAAACTCAGGAAGTACATTGATATCAGCATTTTTTTCAAGTAGCTCATTCCCAATCAGCTCTATTTGCTTCTCATAGGGCAGCTGTATCTTCCTACCGCCAACAAAACTATTGAGGTTGTAAACTGATAGTTCTTTGCTAATCATACTCGACTCCGTAAGGGAAGATCATCTGAATATTTCATATCAGCACCTTATGCCTCGATGTCGGTAGCTTCAGCTAGGCAGGAAGACTTTTAGACTAAAAAATCTCATACCTTCGATAGAAGATAACTTCGGCTTAAGGTCGTTAGAGGCTAGTTTCGATATAGGTTTTTCGTATGTAGGAAATTTCCCACGTGAACGGTCCCCATGATTTGCCATTCACTTGATGCTTAGGTTACCGGCTGCATGCGCCGCCTGGTCAGTCATCGGGGATGACCGATGACCGATGCATGATGCGCTGTACAAGAAGGCGACCGAGGCCCTGGAGCAATGGCAGAGCCCGCCCGAGGGGTAGCCCCCCGACTACCAATAACAAACCGAAAGGAACCCAATTCCAATTTATGTTGCCTGAACCATCGCAAGAGCAGGCGCCTGTCTCGACCTTGGCGCAATCCTTAGAGCTGCTGAGCCAGGCGATTGCACCCAAGTGGGCAAGGATGGATCCTGATTTTGTGGTCGAATTTGTGCGCGAGCAAAGCGGCTTCGATGCGGATCTGATTGAAAGCATGCTTCAGTTCGCCATTGAGGCCGCCCGCCTCAAGTTTGCCGCGCCCAGCGCCGAAGGGTAGCCCGCCGCACTTCGAATCGTAGCCCGCTACCGCCTGGAAGACGGCCTAGAAGCCTGGTGTCAGCGCTGGGAACTGCTGGGCCACACCGTGCGCTGTCAGCATTGCCACGCCATGCAGCTGGCCAGCAAATACCCACAATCGTTCAGCCACGGCGAAGGCTGCGCCAATACCGGCGATTTTGCCCAGCACCCTTGGCGCGACCTTGCCCAGTTGCTCGATCCACTGCCCGAGATGACGTCGTGAGTGCATCTGATCGCTTGGACGCTATCGACCTGCCGCCTTTGATTCGCCGTGCTGTCGATCAGTACCGGGCGCGCATCGAGCGTGCCCAGGACCTAGCACAACTCGCCCTGGCCCAAGAGCGCGCCGGGGGCTTTGTCGAAGGCGTGGACGCAGCGCGTGCGTTGATCCCGGCCACTGTCGAAACACTGTCGATCAGCCTGGACGATGCTGTAACGGCGCGTCATGAGATACTGGAGGCATGAATGCTTCCGTTGTAATGGGGGGGTATCGGTAAAGTGCTTACTGACTCACCCCCAAACAGCCTTAATGGGCAGTAAGCACTTTACCGATACCCCTCTGAGCCCCCCCTGTTCAATACTTCACTTTATACGTCGGGGAATCCTCCGGCCGCTGGCCACGTCGGTCATACAGCCGAGTCGTACTGATATTGGCGTGGCCCAGCCATACCTGAACCTTGGCGATATCGGCGTCATGCTCCAGGGCATTGTCGCGGCCGTGGCCCGCAATCCATGCACACCCAGCCCGTCTACATGAATACACGCCGCCTTGGCCCATTGCGCAACTACCTTATAGATGCCGTCAGCGCAAATGCCGGCGCCGGTGGTACAGCCGCGGATCGAGCGGAACAGCGGGCCATCATACGGCTGTGTCGTTTGATATTCCCGATCCCAGCCGAGTCAGCGGCGAATGGACGCAATAAGGTGTTTCAAATTTGCGCTTGATAATGAATATCATTTACGCATAATTATATGCGTAAATGCATAAAATTCATTGCGCCGAGCACTGTGTGTATATACAGTTATTTTTGTGCTCAGACCTCACCTACTGAAGCATCATTTCTTTGGAGGTAGCCAGAGCGCAAAACCAATCATATTGATGTGATGCCGTTTTTCATTGACCGCCACAGGCAGCATCTGATGCGCTGAAACCACTATGGAGATTAAACATGTCAAACGCAGGAAGATACTTAGGTCCAAATATCCGAACCGGTGCGAACTCGTATAGACTCGCCCCTATACACATTAATGTTCCTCGTCTTGAACGTCTAACTCACGTCGGGCGCGTCAGCGAAGGCATCAATGATGAGTACCGACGTGGCACAAGTTTAGGTTCGGGAAAGCTCAGTCCAATTACGCCCTTTATCTGGGAAGATTTTGTTGGAGAACATAGGCATAAAAAATCATTAATTGATGCGGCTTACGCACCCATTTTCAAAGGATTGCAGGAAAGAACCATAAACGAAATTGAAAAACATAAAGAATTTGCAAAGACAGGGCAAGCTCTCAGCGCTCTTAATGCCGCGCAAAAGGATTTGGAAACTACGGTAAAGTCGCTTGAGGAAAAAGAAATTGAGTTTGAGTCGAAAGCTACTGAGGCTTACTCGCTGTACGGGCTGTACCCACTCTACTTGATGGTTGATTTACCGTTTCGCAAAATCTACGACGGCGTTCACAAAGGAGCAGACGGTTTCTTCCAATCTCTTATCGAAATCGACGTAGCGTATAAAGCGGCGCTAGAGCAAAAGCGAATTTCCCTTGAAAGGAATATTTTGGCGAACCAGCTCCCAGAGCTTGCGCAAAAAATTAACCAACAAGAGAACGCCTCACCGAATGATCCTGGGCGCGTCGCATCATGGGCATCGAATAAGTTATCTGTCCTCAATATAGAAAAAAACGTACGTCTCGGGTTATTGGCATATTTTCATCAAGAGGCGATTGTTAAAGCGGCAGGCAATCTGGACAGCTTAACACGCGCTCAAGCGCTCGAACGATATGTGGTGGCTATAGATCACACCATTTCGACCGAAAAGTAGGCAATTGGGCCATATCAGCAAGTAAACAATAATATCAAATCACCGTTGAGTAAACCTGAACTGGAAGCCTTATATGCGTTGATTGAGTTGCAGAAAAATAAATCAACGGGACCGCGTTGGTTGGACTGTCATACTTCGCTTCTTCATTCAGAATCAGTACGTCAATTAACAGAGACGTCGAATGCGTTTAAAGGCATGGTTGCCCGTGCTAAAGAAGCAGAAGCGAAGCAAGCGGCGGACCAGCAAAAACAAGATTATTTGGACGGTTTAAGCTTTGTGGCTGACGCCAACGAGAAGGCACTTCAAAAGTATGGTGCAAACCTGAGCGGTATTGCCAAAGCTCTTCAATCTAATGTCAGCGGTAAAAATATCCGCAGCTACACTCAAGCCATGGTAACCTTCGAAAAAGTCACGTTGAACCAAAAAACATGGTTGTCCCATCCAGATCGTCAGGCAGTCGTGAATGCGCTTAATGCGTTTGGTAAAGAAACCTTTGCGGACAATGTTACGCGATTAGGGAAAGCGTTTGGAGTTGTAGGTAAAATTGTGCAGGCGGAAAAAATCTATAACCACACTGTGCATGGCTTTTTAACTGGAGACTTTAAGCCTCTTATGTTGGAGCTTGAGGCTATGGCACTTGGTATTGGTGTAGGTGCTGTATTGGCTGTCGTCACAGCGTTTTTCTTTCCAGTGTTTGTTACTACAACTATGGGTGCAGTCGTGGTATCTGTTATGATGGCTAGTGCTGCTGCGTATATCGATGCGGAAAAGGTGGATCAAATCAACAACCTCCTATAGCGTGAATACCAAAAACAAGCCAGGCAAACCTGGCTTGATTTAAACCCTCATAAATACACCAAAAGAGTATTGACTCTATGAGCGTAAAAACTAAGCAAATCATACCAATGCCGTACTTTTTTATAGCTCTCACATTAATTCCAGTGTATTTGATTGTATTGTTACTGCCAGCACAGGCGGATACTTCTACTTATATAGAATTAAATAATTTCTTAGATACTTATTTGCTCGGGCAGGTTGGCTTTTGGTCGTCAAATTTCCCTTTGAGCTCAAAAGTTGTGACTAATTACATTGGTATTTTTGGACCTTTTTTCGCTTTTGTTTTTTTTATAAAAGTTTACAAAGGTTTGGTGATGGATCCTGATCAATACAAAAATCATACTTTTTTTAAATATTTCTTTTCTGCATTAGTTATGATTGGCTTAGTTTTGTTTTTGATATATATCAACTATATCGGTTCGGTGGATTTAGGGTCGCATACCAGAAAGTGGCGTTTTTTTGGTTCAAATGTCTTTACGTATGCTTTGTTTTCATCAGGCATGCTTTTGAGTTTATATGGAATGACCTTGTTCTGCTACTCGGGTTTTTTTTATCTTCCACGTATTTTAGTGAAGCGGTGGAGAAATAATAAAGATTAATACTTTATCGATAACTTAACTATTTCAAAGCTTATGGGTTTTTTTAGTCTGATCGGACTTGGTTTGGCTGTGTTACGTGACCGATAAAGCTTGAAAAAATGGTCTGCCTGAGATTACCGGACTGTCTAAGCGACCCCAGTCCTGATGGTGTCCTCTTATATCTGCGGTCCAGGGGGATACCTGGTCGCCGGAGGCAGACTTTCCAGCAGCTCAGTATTTCACCTTGTACGTCGGCGAGTCCTCCGGCCGTTGGCCACGTCGGTCATAAAGGCGCGTCGTGCTGATATTGGCGTGCCCCAGCCATACCTGAACCTTGGCGATATCGGCGTCATGCTCCAGGGCATTGGTTGCGGCCGTGGCCCGCAAGCCATGCACGCCCAGCCCGTCGACGTGAATACCTGCCGCCTTGGCCCATTGCGCAACCACCTTATAGATCCCGTCAGCGCAAATGCCGGCGCCGGTGGTGCGACCGCGGATCGAGCGGAACAGCGGACCGTTGCCCGGTTCGCGTTTACTGTCGCGCTCCAGGTATTCATGGATCTTCTCAGCCGCGACCGGGTGCAAGGGTAAATAGCGGGTTTTACCGCCCTTCCCTCTCACCTGCAGATGCTTGATCCCGCGCCGGTCCTGCAGGTCGCCCGTCATCAGCTGGGCGGCTTCTTCGCGACGTAGGCCGTGGTACAGCAGCACGGCCAAAATCGCGCGGTCACGCACACCCTTCAGCGTCCAGCCATCCGGCGCCTGCAGCAGCAATTTAGCCTGGTCATCACCGAGTGCCGGCGTCTTGCCTTCGTTGGTTTCCACCCTCGGCCGTTTGACCCCGTGCACGGGGTTTCCCCCAGAGACGGCATTGTTCTCCAGGAGGTGATCAAAAAGGCTGGCCAGCGCCGCCAGTTTGCGTCGAATGGTGGCCCCGGCCAGGCTCCGGGTTTCCAGCTGGGCGCGCCAGGCCAGGACGTGCCCGCGGGTCACTGCGCGGAATTCCTCGGCGACGGTGAGCCCGACAAAGCTGCAGAAGTCCGCCAGGTCGATTTGGTACGCGCGTCGGGTGCGCGGGTTGTCGATATTGGCGAACCATTCCGCCGCTGCCGGCACGCTGGACAGCTGCTGGAATTCGGCTACGGATAGACGGCGTTCTCCATCTATGTGGGGGATCAGTCCTTGAGGCATGGGCCGTACTCCGCTTCCATTTTGGCTTTAATGGCCGGCCATTCCGGCGAGGCTTTCAGTTCCCGAATCAAACGCTCGTGTTCCGGCTCCGGCACCAGGTGCTGCCAGCGTTTTTTCGCTTCAGCCAATTCGCCGCAACGCAGTTGATCCTCAATGGAGGCGCCGGCAGCCGCAAACCGCTTACGTGTTCTTTCCCAGTAAGGGTCCATATGTCCGTACTGATGTATGGGCACAATAGGGATTTGGTAGGTCGTCCACAGGTTCCACAACGCGGATAGCCCTATCCCCTTCCGTCTGTGCGCACCCTCTATTTCAATCATGTAGATATACAGGCGATCGCCCAATGGATTCACGCCGTAATGCACGTAACCGACGCGCTGGCCGCAAGCGTGGATGCCTGCGTCGTAGTCGGTACCTGGATGAACAAAACTGCCGGGGTAGATCCGAGAGTTTTCTGTTACCAGGTGAACGGTCGCTGAAAGCTCATTCAGATTTTTGGCGGCGCGCCGATGAAAAAAATCGCGCATCGGCTCGAAAATCGACATACGGCCACCCCTGCTGAAAAGTCGTGATAACGTATTTTATCACGACTTATTGAGTTTGCGGACTGGACACCTATATCAGTCATACCGTGATTAATAACTGGATTATGTCCACACGATGACTGCTAGATAAAAAATAGTTTTTTGGCCACGCACAGCACCGCCCTCCCCTCGTGTCCTTCACCTTGCGGTTCATGACTCGTGGAAAATGGCGAGCGTGTTTGATTTTGGCGAAGTGATTTTGATAAGTCCCCTTCCCGGGCGTGGAGCTGATGAAGTGCCTACACATCACCGCGGAAGGTTTACACTAACAATCGTGATTACGTATGCAGTAGACAGTGACGAACCAGTGCCTTTTCGACGCTTTGTTTATCCCGCAGCACCAGTGCAACGACAATCGCCTGGTCCGCCTCCACGATCTCGTAGAACACCCGGTATCCATCGGTGTTGAGTTCACGGTAATGCAGGATGCCCAGCTCGCTGGCTTGAGAGCTGATTGGGTAGCCCAACGGGGTGGATAAAAGCTTTTTCTGAAGGACGTCGATCACAGTGTCTAGCCGATGGAGGGCGTAGTCGAGGCTGTGATACTCGGCCAGATGCTCGACCTGGTCTTCGATGCTCTGTTGTGCAATTTCGGTGTAGCGGATTGTCAGTGTTGTCATTTAGATCTCCATTTTATTTGTGGGCAAACCTCCTGCTCATGCGGGCTTTCAGCTCATCAGTCGAACAATGCTTGCCTTGGGCATACTGGCGAGAGCTCATGGCCAGTAATTTCACCAGGGCTACCGTTTCATCGCGGCGCTTATGCTCGGCATAAGACTCCACAACGTATGCTGGTACACCGTTTTGCGTGACGACCATTGGCTCATCTAGAGGCAGGTCGGATGCGTATTTTTTTAAAAAGCTAACTGTTTCAACTCGCATGAGTGAAACCTCCTACTTGTGACGCCGCACCATCTGCGGCGCCTCTCAACTTGGATATACCCTGGGCCAAGACGCTGCTCAGAATTCCTAACGCTTAGTATGCAGAGCGACAAATGCCCTGCCGAACCCATTATACACCAAATTAAGTCTATAAAAAGACCGATTAGCGACATTGTCGTATATGAAGGTGTCAAGTCTTAATTATCTCCTTTTTTCCGTCGCCAGCTCTCGCATCAAGGCTGCCAATGCACGTTTGAGCGTTTCGCCTAATGGCTGATCGATCACGTCAGCTACGCGGTACAGCTCATCCTTGGTTTCCTGTTCACCTTTAATGTTGATCTGAACGTTGCGTCCAGTTTTGAAACGGCGCCTCGACCGCGCCACAGGAACAGGTAAAGGGTCAGCCTGGCGCCCAACAAACCCAAGCTCATTCGCCATCTGCTCAACTTCTGCGTTGCTTTGCTTGGTCTTTTGCTCGGTGAAGGCTTTAGGCTCAAAACTTTTCAAGCTATCGAGTGGATCTACGCGGCTCATGATGCGCTCCCTTCCTGGGAATCGGTGGTGATTCTAGCGATCAGCTCCCGTGCGAAGGCCTCAGCGTTCTCTATAGCCTTGCCGACATTAGACACTTCCTCTTGGGGCAGCAGTTCAAGCGGTAGACGGTATGAAAACGTGAAGGAACCTGCCCCCGATAGACTGAGGGGCCTGCAACCAACCCGGAGCCCTATATGTATCGTGCCTTGGCACGACGTACCGAGTGATCGAGCGGGAGTTGGGTGAGGTATGCGGAATCTGGTCGGTGTCGTGGCTATAATCTGAATTGAGGCGACTCATTCCCGCGTTACGCGACGCAAACTGATCAAGGATTGACCTATGAAGATGCAGTCGTTGGTGCTTGCCGTTCTTCTTTCATTAAATGCGGCTGCGGCAGTGGCTCAATCGGACATACCGCCACCGCCACCTCCCCCAGAGTTGGACAGTCTTCCACCACCGCCTCCACCTGAGCTTGCGCCGGCCGACTCAAACATATTCGACAACGTGAGCCGTGGGTACGATCACTTTGAGCCAATCCAAGAGTCCCATGACTTTGGACCGGAGCTCGACAACGACAGAGGTGAGGTTGAGATACTTACTTTGGACCAAATTCCGCAGGACATGATTGATGCTGCTGAGAATCCTACTGGAGTACCCGACCGCGATGAGTAACTGTTAAGGGAAAACGCCATGGAATCCAACGCACGCCGGATCAACGCTGTAATGCCGCTGGTGAACCTCGACGGGCGCACCTACACCGGGTGCGTAGATAAGGATTTGTGGTCTTTGGTGAACCCTCCTAGCTTGTTCTACCGGGACCGTGGCGGGTACGAGTCAAGGCGCGTTATGCGCCCAGGTCCGAAGCTGGAAAAGGTTAAAGCCATGCTGATCGAGGCCGCTAAAGCCACTGACCAGCGCGACATGCGCAGTTAGAAGGGAAAGTCGCTGTACCACCAAGCCCAGCCGTCAAACGTTGGGCAAGGTCAGTAGAGGCACACCGGGATAGCTGGAGTGCGCAGTGAGGGAAATCAACGATGAAAATCACACTGAACTCAATGCTTCTTGCGGTATATATCGCCGCAGCTCCGATGGCGGCGGTGGCTAGCGACTTGCCAACGCCATCAACAGAAAAGGAAATGGCGGATCAGCTTGTTTCATGGTCTGCCGGCTTCTGTAAGGCTATGGAAGAAAAGCAAGGCATGGACTTCGTGGCGTGCTTCAAGCGCGTTACCGACAAGGCAATAGCTGGCCTTGAACAAGAGTCACAAGTACAGACTAATGCTTATCAAAAAATGCACACAGGGGAGGGCGAAAGCGGTGGTGGGGTTCCGCCCGGACCATCTGATGTGCCTAAAGGATTTGGCACATATCCGGGCAAGTAGGAAAAAGCTCAGCTGCACCCTAAAGCCCTGGCCTAAAAACCGGGGCCGAGGACGTAGAAAAGTCCTTTCCCCAATAGGCAGGAGTTTCAAGATGCAGCACGTAGGCGATTTGATTGTTACCGATACGAAAGAGACTTCTGGTCTAGTTACTGGCACCACTTACGTGCGCGCTGGCGGGGTTTTGATTGCCCGTGGACAGCTTTCAGGCGGGTTAATTATCGAAGCTGGCGGCCACGCCATCGTCCATGGCCAGGTTTCTCGCAACGTGTTGAATCAGGGGACGCTTGAACTGCTAGGCCAGGTGTCAGGCAAGGTTATTGGGAATCCGCCGATCAACCCAGTAAAGCCGGTTCAAATCGTCGGTACTGATCTTGAGGTTCAGTTTCGTGGCAAGACCACCTCATGGACGTACACCGGGTAGTTCGAGGAATTCACCCATGAGTAACGAACAAGAGGAACCCAGTCTGAAAGCGGAATTGGAGCAGCGTTTCGCGCTGGAGGAAGTTTTCGCAGCAGGTCAGGGCGTAGTTACTATTTCGCCTGATATGACCGATCAGCAAATGCTTGTCCTCATCAAATCCGCCTTTCTCTGGAACAGGGGCAAAGCGTTCAAAGTTGTACCTCCAGCTTACAAGCCCGAGTAGAAGGGAAAAGAAAGCTATGAAACGGATTTTTGCATCAACGTTCGTCCTCACTCTTGCAGCTCTTTTGAGTGCATGCGCAATCCCATACGAAACCCCGGAAGCACGCGCCAATATAGAACGCGATCTGAAGCTCAACTCAGATGATATCGTCTCCATATCGCAAATCAATTGGTGTTTATTTCCCTATGGTGATCTGAACGTGTGCCAGCCTAGGAACGGCCTGGGTGTAGTGACCAAGACCAATCTAGTACTAGCATATTTTAAAGGCGGCATGTATGAGAGCGCTGTAGTCATCAACACCAGCGACATTCAATGTGTACACATGCAAAATGGAAGAACCGAGGCCGGTGATTTTTACGTATTCACTGAGCCTTATGCCGCACTGCTGAGGTTAGTCCCCATAACTGGTGCCTTAGCACTCGAAAAGAAGGACCAGTTTCTGAGTGTACTGGCACCTCCAAGCACTGAAACCTTCACGGGTGTGCAAGGGAATTTTATTCAGGATACAGGGCGTAAGAATTATTCTGCTTTGGCTGTACCAGGAGGAAGCTATGTGGGGACTAGCAAGAGCACTATGCAGATTATTAATCCGTGCACGAAGGGAAGAACTGCACAATGACTATCGAAACACATCGCGACTATCCGCAACCCATAACGTGGGATCAACCTCGACGACGCACCTGTTTCCGTTGCCCCTCCTGGCCCGCTCATGTCACAGCCACCCCGATTGATTGGCGTGCGAGTGTTCGGTAGACGGTCGGCCTTGATATGGAAAACAGCATGCAAATCAAAGTGAGAGAGGGGGACGTGTTCCCGCTAAATCGGTCGCAACAGGTCTGGTGGGGAGATAGCCCGGAGGTGATGCAGGTTGCTCGTTTTGCGGGTCAGTAAATGATGGCCATCACCGATGATGCAGGGGCTTTCGAGTTGGATTACTTGGGCCATATCGGCAGCGGATTTGCCAGCATCGAGGACGCAAAATCAGCCGCGCCGGAGTTCGCTCGCGCTGTGCTGGAGCGCCTGCGCAATCTCATTCAAGACGTGTAGGGAAACGCCCAGGTACGCCTAAGCCCAGCCATCGAGCTGGGCTGCGGCAGTAGAGAGGGATGCTATTCGCTACCCAGGATTTAGCAGGAAAAATCCGATCTGGTCGAACTACAAACGGTATACGGTTTCCAGTCCTTCACCATGAGGCATTACCGGCAAGTCGCTCAATGACTGACTGAACTGGCCATGCAAACCGACAAAGGCATTGTATTGGTCAACGCTTTGATTGAGCGCCTACGACAGCAGTCGATCATTCTGCCGGCTCTCAACGCCGTTGAACGGGTAGGCGCCGAAGCGGCCACCCGCGCTAACCGTCGTATCCACGAAGCGCTGTCCGAGCCGTTATCGAACGTGCATCGACGTCGCCTTGATGATCTGTTGAAGCGTCGAGACAACGGAAACCGCCACAATGAGCTGGAGCGAAACCGCTGAAGCCAACCGCCTGCGCAAACTTGCCGAGCTGCAAGAAAACTTGGAGCTAGCCGTGCAGGCGCGGAGAGCTGATGTTGGTGGAGCGGTTGCTGCGGACGCCCCACATAAAACAACACCGGCTCGGGGCCGGTGTCAGGTGTCAGGTGTCAGGTGAATACTGTATCTGTACAAATTTTGCGATGACCTGCGCGCTCAGATCGATTGAGTAGTTCATTTGTACTATTGTCTGAAAATAAAAGTTCGCAGAATGTAGTCTACACCTATTCCAATAGGTATGAGTCTGCAAGCTCAACTCAAGATATATAAAATTTGACATAGAGAATTATCAATGTAATTCGACCTGAAAAAACCAAGAGGACTGAATGAGATGAAAAAAGTTTCCACGCTTGACCTGTTTTTCGTTGCGATCATGGGTACTTCGCCGGCTGCTTTCGCCGCCGACCTGATCGACGTGTCCAAACTTCCCGGCAAAGTTGCCCAAGGCGCGCCCGCGCCGGTTAGCCTGCAAGCGGAGTACGGTAGCGACTACGGTCCGCTGATCGCCTGCAGCTCCTCGAAGACATCCACGGTCCGAGGGGTGGACGACGTGGGGGATAGCTGCACATCCACGGTCCGAGGTTGAACGCGGCGGGACGGCTCGACGATATGTCCCTGGGGATCGAGTGTCTGCTCTGCGAGGATCAGGCGCTCGCCCGCGACATGGCTGTACGCTCGATCAGTTGAACCAGGAGCGCACAAGGCCATTGAGCAGGGAATTCAGCGTGAAGCGCATGCGCAGCTCAAGGAACTGTCTGTGGGGCAGATGCTCAGACGACAGCGCAGCAGTCCACGGAAAAATCGATTATGTATGTATCCGGCTGGTCGCTAAGCGTCGGTGAGGATGGGCAGAACGGCTGCCTGTAACACGATAGTAAGAAACAGTTGCAGGAGCGCCCAAGCCCCCGTCATAACGCTGGGCCTCGTCAGTAGGAAGGACACCGATTGTACAACGACTTCGCTCACGCCGATGTACAGCCGATCATCTCTCAACCACAACACTGAACTGGCCTAATGAATTTGGACACATCAATAGGGCGCTATGATGGCGCCCAAACCTAAGGTGTGCAGATGATGCGAAAGTCCTATTCCAGCGAGTTCAAACTCAACGCCGTCAGCATGGTGCTTGATCAAAACCTGTCTGTTCCCGAAATTTGCACCAGTTTGGATATCGGCCCTACGGCTTTGCGTCGTTGGGTCGAGCAGGTGCGCAAAGAGCGCACCGGATCCACGATGGCTGGCACCAAGGCGATTACTGCCGACCAGAAGAAAATTCAGGAACTCCAGGCCCTGCTCAGGCAGAAAGATCGGGATATCGAAATTCTAAAAAAGGCCAGTGTTCTCCTGCTTTTGGACTCCAAAGATCATTCCCTCTGATCAGCGAGCTAGGCGAACAGTACGGCATTACAGATTGCTGCCGCGTTTTTGAAGTCAACCGCAGCAGCTATTACGCCTGGCGTCAGCGCCAGGGGGAAATCAACCTGAAGCGCGAAGCGCTCAAGGTTGTTCTAGTTAAGTACCACAAGGCCTCAAGAGGATCGGCTGGAGCACGAACCCTCTCTGAAGACCTGCGAGGTGCAGGCCATCAGGTGGGGCGTTACATGGCTCGCAGCTTGATGAAGGAAGCCGGGATTGCCAGCCGCCAACGCAGGCCCCACAAATACAAATCGTCAGGCGTGGAGTCTTTGGTGGCTGAGCATGAGTTGGAGCGCGAGTTCTACGTAGCTGACATCAACAAGGTCTGGTGCGCGGACATTACCTATATCCAGCTCGGTAAGCGCTGGCTCTACTTCTCGGTCGTTTTGGATCTGTTTGCCCGCAGAGTGGTGGGATGGTCGTATTCACTGGTCGCTGATGCGACGCTGGCAAGTGAGTCACTGCGCATGGCTGTTGAATTGAGAGGGCGGCCTAAAGGTGTGCTGTTTCATTCCGATCAGGGCTGCCAGTACACCAGCCATAAATTCAGGGCTGAACTGCAGGCACATGAGCTGAAGCAGAGCATGAGTCGAAAAGGCCAGTGCTGGGATAACGCCCCGATGGAGCGTTTTTTTGGCAGTTTGAAGTCCGAATGGATGCCCGAGAAAGGTTACAGCTCGGAGTACGAAGCTCGGGCAGATATCAACCGATATGTGGCGCGCTACAACAGCGTAAGGCGCCACAGTTACAACGGTTACCACTCACCGATAGCGGCGGAAAAGCTAGCGGCGTGAAAACCGAAAAGAATGTCCGAAATCACTGGACCAGTTCATACTGCCTCTCTCCTTGAGACAACCCTTTTCGAGAGCAGCGACAAGGCCTGACTAAGGCGCTCCTCGTTCAGCGCATCAAACTTCGCCCGCCACTCGGGAAACAGCTCTATTGAAAGGTCTTTGATGACCTTGAAAGCCGTTGGAGAGCGGCGGTGAGTCGGAAGCCGATACTCCAGACGATGTGCGGGAACTCCTTCAGTCGCAGCGCGGCGAAAGCTCACCGCTGCAGGGATTGTGGTATGAAGCATTCGCACTTTGGGGTGATCAGAAAAGGTCTCGGCTAGCGTGTGATAAATCAGATTTGCGTCATTAGTAGCATCAAGCTTATTGATCACGATATTGAGCAAGGGTGTCGTAGCGCCCAGCGCTGCCAGAGGCTCCACATCTCTATAAAGCTGGAGCATTCCACGCTGAAACTCCCTCGCAGTCAGCATATCGGGAGTGATAGGAGAAATAGCCATCTGAGCGCCTAGCAACGCCATTTCAAGGACAATGGAGCGTGCACCCTGGGTATCTACAAGGATCAAATCGAAATCTTGAGCGAACGCCTGTATCAAATTCTTGAGGCGAAAGCGCCCATCAGCAGCATGAAGCAACAAACTTCCAAGCTGATTTAACGGATCATTCGAATGGATCAGTGAGAGATTAGGGATGCAGGTCTTGGAAATGACCTGATCCGTACGCGTCTCGTTATTGGCGATCAGTTGGTAGGTCCCGCCCGGCGCCTCATGCGTTAGCGTATAGAACGAGGACAGTGACGGCTGGGTATCGAGATCGATGAGTAAGGTACGAAGACCCGCGTCGGCGCAGAACGCGCCCAGATTGGCGCCAACCGTGGTTTTCCCCGGTCCGCCTTTGGTTGAAACGACTGCTGCGACTTTCATTGGCCTTACCTCTGAATCGAAGGATTAGAGATGGCGTCATGCTAAGCGCGCTAAGTGTTTGGATTGCTGGGTCAAATCCCAAGCAAAAAAAAGCCTGTATTTCTACAGGCTTTTCTCTATCTGGCTCCACGACCTGGACTCGAACCAGGGACCCAATGATTAACAGTCATTTGCTCTACCAACTGAGCTATCGCGGAATGCGCCGTATGTTACTGATTAAAAAGAAGAAGTCAAGCTTTGCGTTACATTCGCTTCAATTACCCGCCATGACCGCTTGAAAACGCCGGTTCCGCCGCCAGATCCAGCCAGGCCCGCGCCGCCGGTGGCAGGTGGGCGCTGGCGCGCCAGGCCAGGGCGATGTGCCAGTCGGTGTGGGGTTCGTCCAGGGGGATCAAGGCGATGCCGGCGTGTTGGTGCTTGTGCGCCAGCATTCGCGGCAGGAAGGCAACGCCCAGGCCGGCGGTGACCAGGTCGACGATAAAGTCGATCTGCCCGCTACGGGCGGTGACTTTCGGGGTCACACCTTTGCGCTCACACGCGCTGAGAATCTTGGCGTTGAGGGCGAAACCGGCTTCGAACAGGATGAACGGCGAGTCCGCCAGGTCGGTGAAGTCGATGCGCTTGCGTCGGGCCAGTGGATGGCTGATGGGCAGTACTGCGATCAGGGGTTCGTTGCGTACCGGTTGGTAGTCAAAGCCTTCGTCCACCGGCAACAGCAGTGCGGCCAGATCGACCTCCCCGGCTTCCAGGCATTCACGCAGTTTTTTACTGCCGTACTCGGTCAGTTCAATGTCGATGTCCGGGTAACGGCTGCGGTACGTGGCGAACATGGCGGCAAACAGCACCCCGCACCCCACCGGCGGCAGGCCAATGCGTAGTACGCCGCGTGTAAGACCGCGCAGGTCGTTGATTTCAGCCATCAGGTCGTTGCGTTCGGCGAGTATCACCAAGGCGCGGCGGTAGGCGATTTCACCGGCGGCGGTCAGCTCGTTCTTGTGGCCGAGGCGGTTGAGCAACGGCGTACCCAGCTCGTCTTCCAACGTCTTGATCGCCTTGCTGACGGTAGACTGGGTCAACGCTACCACCTCGGCCGCCTGGGAGAACCCACCCTGGCGCACCACTTCGACAAACGCACGCAATGTTCGCAGGTTCATCAGTATTCCTTTTGCGACTGGATAGCAGTGATAAAAGTTGTTTTTATCATGTCACAACTTTGCTTATCGTGTAGCACTTTGCCCTGTGGAGACACCGTCGATGATCATCTCGTCCGCTTCCGACTACCGCGCTGCGGCCAAGCGCAAGTTGCCGCGCTTTCTGTTCGACTACATCGACGGCGGCGCCTACGCCGAGCACACGTTGCGCGCCAACAGTTCGGACCTGGCCGAGATCAGCCTGCGCCAACGCATCCTGCGCAATGTCGACAGCCTGAGCCTGAGCACCCACTTGTTCGGCACGGAACTGGCGATGCCGGTCATTCTTAGCCCGGTCGGCCTGACCGGCATGTATGCGCGGCGCGGCGAAGTGCAAGCGGCCAAGGCAGCTGCCAACAAAAACATCCCCTTCTGCCTGTCGACGGTGTCGGTGTGTTCAATTGAGGAAGTGGCCTCGCAGAGCCCGCAGTCGATCTGGTTCCAGCTCTATGTGCTCAAGGATCGCGGCTTTATGCGCAATGCGCTGGAGCGAGCGCAGGCGGCCGGCGTGACCACGCTGGTGTTCACCGTGGATATGCCCACACCCGGCGCACGCTATCGCGATGCGCACTCGGGCATGTCCGGGCCGTACGCGGCGCAGCGGCGCATGCTGCAGGCGGTCACCAAGCCGCAATGGGCATTCGATGTGGGCTTGATGGGCCGCCCCCACGACTTGGGCAATATCTCCAAGTACCTGGGCAAACCCACCCATCTGGAGGACTACATTGGCTGGCTTGCCAACAACTTCGACCCGTCGATCAGTTGGAAAGACCTGGAGTGGATCCGCGAATTCTGGAAAGGCCCGATGATCATCAAGGGCATCCTCGACCCTCAGGATGCCAGGGATGCGGTGAGCTTCGGTGCCGACGGTATCGTGGTGTCCAACCATGGCGGCCGCCAACTCGACGGCGTGCTGTCCACCGCCAAGGCGTTGCCGCCGATTGCCGACGCGGTGGGCGATGACTTGACCGTGCTGGTGGACTCCGGCATTCGTTCCGGGCTCGACGTGGTGCGTATGCTCGCCCTGGGTGCCAAGGCGTGCCTGCTGGGGCGCGCGACCACCTATGCGCTGGCCGCCGAAGGCCAACGTGGGGTAGAGAACGTGCTGGATATCTTCGCCAAGGAAATGCGCGTGGCCATGACGCTGACCGGCGTCACTTCCATCGCGCAGATCGACCGCACGACGCTGGTCCAGCCGTGATGAAGGCGGTGTCATTTATGTGAGGTTTATTTGAGACGTTGTTTGTTCGCGACAAACAACGCGAACCACCGTGACATTAAAGTTGAACGGGTCGGCTGCAACGCCGGCCCATACCAGCCAAATAACTGGCGCCATTAATTAAAAGATAATTTTTGCTTTAATTACAGTCTTTTGATTTATAAGAACTTTTTAAAACAAAACGGCTTTGGCACGAATCTCGCTGTAACACTTCCTAAGCAGGTTAAGTGATGACAAGACGTGCGGCACGTGCCCCGGGGTTATAACTCAATGCAAAGCGGTTTAAACTGCTCCCATGTTTTACGGAACTGAAGGAACAGTAAGACGCCTGGCACTTGCCGCCCTCATCTTGCCTGTAAGACAGCCAAGTGCTTAGAGGCCACCCGCTTATGAAAACACCCACCCAGACCAACGCGATTGACTTCGACACTGCCAAATTGCAGCGCCTGGGATTTGGTCAACCTTCCCTGCGTCCACGCCGCCCCGCAACCCTGAGCGAACTGTGCCAGCAACTGAGCCAACAGTTGCAAACCAGCCTGGAGCCGGAGCGCATCCTCGGCCTGTTCTTTCGCGAAATACAACGCCTGGTGCCGCTGGACGCGTTGCAGTATCGCCATGCCGCCAGCGACCTGCGCCTCGAGTTCGGTCATCGTGGCCACCATTCGGTGAGCTACACCTTGAGCCACGAAGGCGAGCACCTTGGGGAACTGGTGTTTCGCCGCAACCAACGGTTGATCGACGAGGAACTGAGCCAGCTCGAATCCCTGCTGGTGACGTTGCTGTATCCGATGCGTAACGCCCTGCTCTACCGTGCAGCCACCCGCAGCGCCCTGCGCGATTCGCTGACCGAAACCGGTAACCGCGTGGCCATGGATCAGACGCTGCAACGGGAAATCGACATGGCCAGGCGGCATCTGCACCCCTTATCCGTGCTGATGCTGGACATCGACCACTTCAAGAGAATCAATGACACCCATGGTCACGCCGCCGGCGATAGCGTGCTGCGCACCGTGGCGGGGGCGATCAAACACCAGTTGCGTAACGTCGACATGGTATTTCGGTTTGGCGGGGAAGAGTTTCTGATCCTGCTGTCCAACACCGGACGCGATGCAGCGAAGATGGTCGGTGAGCGTTTGCGCCAGGCGGCACAAGCCCAGGACTATTGGGTGGAAGGCACGCGGGTCGAATTGACGGTGAGCCTGGGTTGCTCGACGCTGCTGGCGGCCGAATCGGCTGAAAGCCTGCTGCGCCGGGCAGACAACGCTCTGTACGTGGCCAAGCGCGAAGGCCGCAACCGCTTGGCGATGGCGGGGTAAGTCCCCGCCATCACGTTTACATCACGCCTCGCTGGCAACGCGCACCGGGCGCTCGCGAATGGCTGGCGCCTTCTCTTTGTCTTTCTCTACGTTCTCCAGGCGCATGCAGCTTTCCAGGAACAGGTACATGTAGTCGTAGCTTTTGCATACTGCCTGGCGCAAC
Source organism: Pseudomonas sp. W15Feb34 (assembly GCF_023127765.1). NCBI lineage: Bacteria > Pseudomonadati > Pseudomonadota > Gammaproteobacteria > Pseudomonadales > Pseudomonadaceae > Pseudomonas > Pseudomonas sp. W15Feb34. Next base: position 120,239 of record NZ_SPKN01000027.1, on the reverse strand, counting down.
TCTTCCTGCAGGGCCTTGCCAGGGTTGTTCCCGGCCAGGGTGCAGATGATTTCCAGGGCTTCCCACGGGTGGGCGTCGTCGTACTGGGCGTGCATCTTCAGCCACTTCATCGCCCGCTTGCGATCTTCCTCGGGGAAGGCGTCGGCATACACACCGGTAGAGCAGACCACGGCAGACCACTCCCCTGTCGCACCCTCGATCGCATAGTTGGTGGCGGCAATCGCGACGATCAACGAATCCGCCGAGCTGGTGTGCCAGCACCAATGGCTCAGTGCATGCAATTCCGGCGGCACGTCCTGGGCTTGCAGCTCTTCAAGGCTGACACCATGGGCACGCGCCCAATTCACCCAATAATCAGCATGGTTGAGTTCCACGCGAATGTTGCGCATCAGCCAACGTCGCGCCATATCCTCACCCGGGTGGCGGGCGAACTTGGTCTTGGTCAGGTTTTGCGCCATGTACAAAGCAAACTGTTCCACCACCGGCCAACCACCAATGAGGTAGTGGCGCATGGTCTTGGCGCTGAGGGCGTTGTCGCGCATACGCTGATACAGTTCGTGCTCGACAACCCGACGCTTGCTCTCGCTACAGGCCTGGATCAATTGCTGCGCCCAGGCTGGGTAACTAGAGGCTTCCATAAGCGGCCCGGTTCTGTTGAATGTGTCGATCACTGTAGGGCTCCTTTTTAAGTGTGATTTTACAGACCAGCAAATGTTTCAGCGGAATGTGCCGGGCGCCTTGAACACCAAGGGCTGAGGCCGCACGGGTCGACACTGCAAGCTATCAAAGGTAAACAATTGCGGGCGTTCAATCAGGTAGCCCTGAGCGTAATCCACACCGATCTCAAGCAACGCTTGTTCGATCTGGGGTGTTTCAACAAATTCGGCAATTGTGCGCTTACCCATGACGTGGCCGATGTGGTTGATCACTTCGACCATGGCGCGGTTAATCGGGTCGTCCAGCATATCCTTTACGAAACTTCCATCGATCTTCAGGAAGTCTACAGGTAAATGTTTCAAATATGCGAATGAGGACATTCCGGCGCAAAAGTCGTCGAGTGAGAAATGGCAACCTAACGCTTTGAGTTCATTAATAAATCGAATGGCACTACCCAAATTGGCTATAGCGCTGGTTTCAGTTATTTCAAAACAAATCATTTCTGGTGGAATGCTGTAAGCACCGAATTTCTCACGTAAAAAACCTAGAAAATCGTCATCACCGATAGTTATTCCTGACAGATTAATCGCACACATGGCCATAGGACGGCCCGGACGTTCAGTCATGCATCGAGCAATGATCTTGAATACGTTTTCAACCACCCAACGATCCAGCGACGTCATCAAACCGTATCGTTCGGCTGCCGGGATAAAACTGTCGGGCAAAATGATGCGCCCGGCTTCGTCATGCAGGCGTAGAAGAATTTCGATGTGCCCATTGCCGGCTTCGGTGTGGCCCAACGGCGAGATTTCCTGCGCGTAGAGGCAAAACCGATCCTCCTCAAGGGCAATGTGCAGGCGCTGCACCCAGGCCATTTCGCCAAAGCGCAGCGACAACTCGGAATCATCGGCGTGATAGACCTGTATGCGGTTGCGCCCTTTTTCCTTGGCCATATAGCAGGCCATGTCGGCCGCCCGCAGGGAGGTTTCCAGGGTGGTTGGGGTTTGCGAGATATGCACCAGGCCGATGCTGACGGTGGTCATGAACGGTCGGCCTTTCCACACAAAATGCAGGCTTTGCACCGTATGGCGCAAGCTCTCGGCGATCTTTTCCGCCACCGGCGCCGGGCAGTTCTCCAGCAGAATGCCGAACTCGTCCCCCCCCAGGCGTGCCAACGTATCTCCCTCGCGCAAGTCAGATTGCAACAGCGCGCAGATGTGGCGCAGGAGTTCGTCGCCTGCCGCATGGCCGCAGGTGTCGTTGACCAGCTTGAACTGGTCGAGGTCGAGAAACATCAAGGCATGTCGCCCATTTTGCTGGCGTGCCACCTGTTGCAGTACCTGCTCAAGACGGAACTCGAATTCGCGGCGATTGGCCAGGCCAGTCAAGGCGTCATGGGTCGCCTGCCACGAAAGGTTGGCGATGTACTGGCGCTCCTGGGTCATGTCGTGCAGCACCAACACCGCACCGCTGACCTTGCCGGCACTGCGGATCGGCGCGCCCACCAGCGTGACCGAGACGGTGCTGCCGTCCAGGCGCTGGATCAGCTTGGAATGCTCGCTGCCGCCACTGAGTTGGCCCTTGATGATGTGTTCAATCAAGGTAAAGCCGTCGGGCTCGGCGTTTTCATCCAGCAACTTGAATAACGCCGCCAACGGCAAGCCCTGGGCCTGCTCCGACTTCCAGTGGGTCAGCGCTTCGGCCGCGGGGTTCATATAGGCAATGGCGCCGTCGACGTCGGTGGTGATCACCCCGTCACCAATCGACTCCAACGTGATCTGCGCCCGCTCCTTCTCCGCCTGCAGCGCGTCAGCGAAGGCGTGGCGCTGGGCCAGCAACTTGTGGGTACGCAACAGCGCCAGGACGATCAGCCCCAGGGCGGTGGCCAGGTTGGTGATCAACAGCAGACGCAGGATCATTCGCGAACCTTCGCCCAGCGCATCACTGAACGCCTTGGCGGCTGGCGTTACGCCCTCGTTGATGGCAATGATGCGCGCTTTCCAGGCGCGCACATCCTGCTCGGTGACCTGATCGGTGCTGATGGCGCTGTGCATCTGCTGGGCCAGTTCATCCAGTTGCTCAAGGTAATCATCGCCCACCGTCCACAGTTCAATGGCTTTTTCCAGGTAGCTGAAATGGCGGAAGTTGAGGTACAGCCAGATCAGGCTGGGGACGTCGTCCGGGTGATTGCCACCCTTGAGGATGCCCAGGCGCGCGGCAGCCAGGTTTGGCGTGGCCCGATCCAGAGCCACACGCAGCTCATGCCCGCCTTGAGGTACGGCAATGGCATGCTGGTATTTGAGATAGGTGGCGTCGTCGCGGCTATCGGCATACAGCGTCAGGTAATAGATGGCATCCTTCTGGCCCTTGGACCACAAGCTTTCGCCAGCCACATAGCCACGCACCGCAGAGAGCACGTAGAGACTGCCACAGCCTAACAATGCCTGGAACAAGACAACGGCAATAAAGGGCCAGACGATACCCAACAACCGTGGCGTTCCGAGAGTCCGCTTTTGCTTCATGAAGTCCCTTACACATGCACAGCTTGATACGCACGCGAAAATCCGCTTCCGATAGCACAGCCTAAGCTAAATCAACGCACTTGTTGCAGGTGTCCGTAAAGTTTGGCGTAGAGCCCGCCGTCGGCGATCAATTGATGATGATCACCATCCTCGGCGATGTGCCCGCCATCGAACACCAGTACTCGGTCAGCCTGTTTCACCGCGGACAGCCGGTGGGCGATGATCAGTGTAGTACGCCCGCTGAGAAACCGCGCCAATGCCTGGTGCAGGTTGTACTCGGTCGCCGCATCCAGTGCCGACGTGGCTTCGTCCAGAATCACCACTTTAGGCTCGGCGAGCACCATGCGGGCGATGGCCAGGCGCTGCCGTTGACCACCGGAGAAGCGCACACCCGAGCGCCCCACCACACTGTCCAGGCCCATGGGCAGCGCCCTGACAGTAGCATCCAGCTGGGCGATTTCCAGCGCCTGCCAGCAGGCTTGATCGGAGCGAGTGCGGCCCATGGTCAAATTGGCGCGCACGGTGTCGTTGAACAGCGCCGGGTGTTGCAGGACTACGGCGACGTTTTCACGAATGGTTTCCAGGCCGATCTCCTGCTGGGTGGCCCCCCCAAAACGAATGCTGCCGGCCTGTGGTGTGTAGAGCCCCAGCAGCAACTGCACCAGGGTACTTTTGCCGCCACCGCTGGCGCCGACAATCGCCACCTTCTCCCCCGGCGCGATCGCCAGGTTCAATTGGTCGAGCACCAGGTCCTCGCCGTAGCCGAACTCCAGGCCACGCACCTCGATACCGACAGTGTCATGCCCGGTAAACGGGTCGGCACCACCGGCGTACTGCGGCTCATCGGCGCGTGCCAACAGCTCGTTGATCCGCGTCAGCGCGCCGCCCGCGGCGTAGTAGGCGTATTGCAGGTTCAGCAGTTGTTCCACCGGGCCGATCATGAACCACAAGTAGCTGAACACGGCGAGCATCTGGCCGATGGACAGGTCGGAGAACAGCACCGTAAGCATGGCTGCCGCACGGAAAATGTCGATACCGAACTGGAACAGCAACCCACTGGCGCGGCTGGAAGCATCGGTTTTCCATTGGGAATGAATCGCATAGTCGCGCACTTCCTGGGCACGCTGGCCCAGGCGCCCGAGGAAAAAGCCCTGGCGATTGCCGGCGCGCACTTCCTGGATGGCATCGAGGGTTTCGGTCAGTGCCTGGGTAAAGCGCGAGGTGCTGTCGTTCTCCAACTTCTTCAGATGCTTGACGCGCTTGCCCAATTGCACGGTGGCGTAGATCACCAGCGGGTTGAACAACAGGATCAATAGCGCCAGCTGCCAATGCATCCACACCAGGATTGCCGACGTGCCGACCAGGGTGAGCATCGCCACCAGGAAACGGCTGAGGGTTTCGCCGACGAATTTGTCCAGGGTGTCCAGGTCGGTGACCAGGTGGGTAGTGACCGTACCACTACCCAGGCTTTCGTACTCACCCAGGGAGATCCGCTTGAGGCGTTCGATCAGGCGCACGCGGATGCGATAGACGATGTCCTTGGCCAGACGCGCAAACAGCCGCGCCTGCACCACGTTGAACACCAACGCACCACAGCGCAGGGCCAGCGTTACCAATAGCATCAGGCCGATGTAGCCGGCGGCTTTCTGCCACCCCAGGGGCAACGCGTGGTTCATCACCTTGAGCGCGGCATCGCCGTGGCCCAGCAGCACTTCGTCCACCAGCAATGGCAACAGCAGGGGGATCGGCACACTGCACAGCGTCGCCAGCACGGCCACGCCATTGGCGATCCACAGGGCTTTCTTGTGACGCAGCGCCAGACGGCGAATCTCTGCCCAGGTCAGGCGGTCAGTGCGTTGAGGTTGCTCATACACAGGCAGCTCGCTCCAGCCATCGACCCAATAACGGCGACAGCTCGGACAGCGGCTGGTAACCATTGGTCAGCAAGGCCAACTGGCCATTGCGCTCTGCGAGCAACGTCGGGAAACCGGCGATCCCCAGATCCTGCACCCAGGTGAAATCGGCGGCCGTGGCGGCATGCTGCTCGGCGCGGTCGAACTCGCCTGCAAACTCGATACGCGGAATACCGGCCTGCTCGGCCAGGTCCACCAGCACATGGGCGAGGGTCACGTCCTGTCCCTCGACATAGAACGCGCGCTGGATCAGCCCCAGCAGCTTCCAGGCGCAATCCGGCGCCAGGCTGCGCGCGGTGACGATGGCACGGCAGGCAGGCTCGGTGTCGTAGACAAACCCGTCAGGCAATACGCCCTCACGCTTGAATGGCTGGCCGGTGGCCTCGGTCACCGCTTGCCAGTGCTCAAGAATGTAGCGCCGGGTGGTCGGCTCCAGCGCTGCACCGCTACCGGTACGCAAGCCGCCCACCACCAGGTGCACGTCCACGCCGGCCGCATGGGCCTGCTCAACCAGCGCCTGCGCGACCGGGGCGAAGCCCCAGCACCAGGAACACATCGGATCCATTACATAGAGCAGGCGCGCAGACATGGCTCAGGCCTCGGAAGGAGTTTGCTTGTAGTTGAAACCAATCGGGTGCGGCATGTTGCGGGCCTTGGCCAGCTCGATCTGCTTCTGCCGGTCGATCGCGCTGCGACGGGTCTTCTCCGGCAGCTTATCCCAGCAATGGGGGCAACTGATGCCAGCCACATAATGCTCAGAGGCGCGATCTTCTACGCTCACTGGTGTGCGGCAGGCATGACATTGATCGTAGTCGCCTTCGCTCAAGTCGTGGCGCACGGTCACGCGATTGTCGAACACAAAGCAGTCGCCCTGCCATTTGGTTTCCTCCTGGGGCACCTCTTCGAGGTACTTCAGGATCCCGCCCTTGAGGTGATAAACCTCATCAAAGCCTTCGCTGAGCATATAGCTCGACGCCTTCTCGCAGCGAATGCCGCCGGTGCAGAACATGGCGACTTTCTTGTGCTTGGCCGGGTCGAAGTTGGCTTTGATATAGTCAGGAAATTCGCGAAAACTGGTGGTCTTTGGGTCGATTGCGCCCTCAAAGGTACCGATTGACACCTCATAATCGTTACGGGTGTCGATCAACAGCACTTCAGGATCGCTGATCAGCGCGTTCCAGTCTTGCGGGTCGACGTAGGTGCCGACCTTTTTGTTCGGATCAACCCCTTCGACGCCCAGGGTCACGATCTCTTTCTTGAGTTTGACCTTGGTTCGGTAGAACGGCTGATCGTCGCAGTAGGATTCCTTGTGGTCAATGTCGACCATGCGCGGGTCTTTTTTCAGCCAGGCCATCAGGCCATCGATACCTTCGCGGCTGCCGGAAACGGTGCCGTTGATGCCTTCTTCGGCGATCAGCAAGGTGCCTTTGATGCCGTTGTCGACCATCGCCTGCAGCAGTGGCTCGCGCAGGGCGACGTAATCTTCGAGGGTGACGAACTTATACAGTGCCGCCACAACAATCGGTTGAGTCATGGGTGTTCTCTCCAGGTGGCTACCCTCGTAAGGGGTGAACCGGATGCAAAAAGGCGTCGGTCAGGCGACGCGGCGCGCATTCTAACAAAAGAGCGGCGCCATCGCATCGGCACGCAGCTGCTGATAGGTCCTCAGCGATGTGGGTTACGTACCCCTTCCACTCGGTACCGCTGGCCGCCGAGATGGCTGAACATCAAACGATAGGCACCGCGTCCACGAGCAGCGGCGTAGCCGTGCAAATCAGCGGACCATAGTTGGTCTCTGTGAGCATGCCAATGAACCGCGCCAAAACGCCCTTCACGCAAGTGGCTGAGGGTAAGGGCAATACTGCGGCGCTCGCGGCCCGATAGTTGGGTATCTACAAGCCTCGCGGTATCGAACTCCATCTGCGGGGTAGCGGCTCTCGCTGCCGCCGGCGCCACCAACGGCACCTGCGCCTGTGCTTGCCGACCACCGCGTGCGCGACTTGAACCAGTCACCGGTGTCGTCACCCCAACCTCGAACGCGCTTGGCCCCGCCTGCTGACCGCTCGCGGCAGCGGACTCACGTGCTGGACTTCGCAGCACTATCACGCCATAGCCCATGCGTTTCAACTCCGGCATCGGGTTACGATTCCCCCCCAGTACGCGTTCGAGGTCTTCCGCCTCGTCCACAGGCCCCACGTAGCCACGGAGGGTCCCCTGACGCCGATGGACCATAAGGGTAATGCCTTTTTCAGCATGACGGCGCGCGTAGGCAAAATTCACCAGCCGCTCCGTTTCTTCGTGACTCAGCCCCGCATCCTCCGCCGCAGCAATCGCCGTCTCCGAAACGGCCCTGGCGAAATTTTCTTCCTGTTGTTGCGCTGCGCTGGCCAGGGCCTGCGGCTGCATGCTTTGATAGGTAATGAAGCGGGCGGTACCAACCAGCAGGCCTCCCACCAGCCCCCCCACGGCAGCCCCCACCCTCTCATCACCCAGCAACGCTCCCGCCCCCAGGCCCAGCAAGGCCAGAACCAGGATGAGTATGATCTCGTCCTGTATCTGAGGATTTTCCATGTCGGTAGGCTGCAACCCCATTGAATCAACGAACGTGACCGGGTTGTTGAACGCCATGAGATAAGGATTCAGCTGCGTCCCTCCCCCAACGGGGTCGGGGCTTATCCAGCGCTGCAACCATGGGGCGTAATAGCGGAAACCGTAGTAATACAAACCGCTGCCGTCACGCTCCTTGCCTGAATATCGACGGGTTTTGTAACTGCCCTCCACCGCGTTGCGCGATGCCCACCACGCTGTCCCCCCATACGGGAAATAACTCTCCTGACTCAATAACTCGGCCTCTTCGCCCAACTCCAACCCATGGCTCGACTGCTGATCGGTCAGGCAGAAACGCAGGGCTTCATCGTCAGCCCCCTCATCAAGTCCCAGCTCCCATTGCAAGACCTCCACCGCGCAGCGCGCTACGTCAAGGCGCAACACATTCAATCGACGCAATGGCCACTGGCGAATTTCCAGGCCTGGCAGGTAATAGACACGCGCCGTTTGTCGACTGCCGGCAACCTGCTGGTGAGTGAGCTTGAGCACACGCTGGCCGTCGCCTGCATACACATAAGCTTCCTCATCCGAGTCAGCTCCGTCGCGCACAACTGACGTGACCCTGGACAACTGATTACGCACATTCCACGCCATCGCTACACCACGCCCCAGCCGTTGCTGATTGCCATTGGCGTCAAAACCCTGCGCCAACGCGCCAACCGGATGCTCGCTAGACAACGCGCGGTTGCTGCCACTGGCGACCTGCATGTCGCGCGTGTAACCGACGCCACTGGACGGCACATGCCGCAACCGGGTCAGGTTGCCCCCCTCGTCATAAGCATAATGCTGGGTGTAGTTGCGACATAAACCGGCATCGGTCGAACCGAACGAAATACGCGCAGGCAGTGCTGGGGTGATGGCGGCGACGGTACTTTCCCGGCCTGTCGCCTGGGTCAGTTGGTACAGCGAGTCGTATTGATAGCAATAGGCGGCATTCACTTGCGTGTTGTGGCTCCATTGGGCCGGTTGCGCCTGATCCCGCAGCTTCGAAACATTTCCCACGGGATCATAGTCGTAGCGCAAATCCTGTAATGGCGCCGCCGGCTCATTTTGGCGGTACGCCATCAACCGGTTCATACGGCCATCCTCGGGCCGATAGGCGGCCAGACTGCTCACGCCATTGCCCAACCGGGCCGTCTCCACCTGACCGGCGGCATTATAGACGTAGCGATCTATCACGGTTTTGCGTGCGCCACTTTTCAAGGCGAGGTGAATATGTTTCGTCTGTCCGTCCAACCCATAGGCAAACTGCCGACCATTACCCTTGGCGTCGACCTGTTCCAACGTGCCGCCGAGGGCATCAAATATCCAGCGTGTGGTGTAACGCTCGCCGTCCAACTGCGCGTCCTGATCGGCCTGAGCAAGCGGCCAGTCAACATCGCCCGGCGCCTCGCGAAATCGCCGCGTCTGCCGAAGCACTTGCCCGCTCATCCCATACGCTTCGAACACCTGGGTGCCAGCCGGGTCGGCATGGCACACCAGACGACCACCGCGGTTAAGCGCGCGGTGCTCAGACGTTGGAGTGGCATATACCAGGCGTTCGACACACCGGGGTCGCTCTTCGTCGGCAGCCTGTTCGAACACCGCCACCGGACGTTGCAAGTCATCGTAGTCGTGGCGCTGATAGGCCCCCCTACCATCCCAGACCTGCAACAGTTGCCCGGATGGCGCTGCCAGCATCAGCCGCATGCCGGCGTCCACATCGTGGTTGCGGATCAGCGTCCCGGACAGGCTGTACACCGACACCTGATTCGCCTCGATCAATGGTTCACGTGATTTAAGGGTATGCAGGCGAGAGTCCCACTGCTCAAGCATCAGGCCGCTGGCCCCATAGACTTGACGCCTGACACGGGCCGTCGGCGCAGCCTGGGGGGTAGCGCGCAGATAAGCGACACTGCGGACCGTCAACCCACGGGGGTCGAATGCTACAAGCGAGGGCGTATTTCGATGAAGTGAAGCAGACATGATCACATGGCCTGAGTTGCACAATGGTCAGAAAAGCCTAGGGCTCATGTCTTGCACAGAGGTGGTATCGGTGTATAGGCACCTCAACCGGCGTGCACCGACGACGCCTGTAAATACCTATACCTGGCCCCGTTAACCTGCGTGATAGCGTTTTTCATTGCCCGCCGGCACCCTCGGCGGGCGTGAAGGAACGTATGAATATGCAAACCGACAGCAGCCCCTTGCTCGCCAAGCTGATTGATCACTCACGTCCTCCCGCCCCCGGTCGGGACGATTTCAAGACCGCCCTGCAGCGCCTCAACCTCACCTCGGTATTGGACATCGTACGATTGTCCGAAAGAGCCTTTGCCGAGCAACTGGCAACGTACAACGATGACGATGCACACACGGTGTACCTCAAGGCCCAGAGCGTCGCCGCGCAACTGGAAACGCTATTTCGCGAACAGCAAGTCTCGTCCCCCCCTTCTTCACCGCGCAATAAACGCAGTCTCCCCCCCGAGACCAGCGCAACCTACCAGGCCTTGTTCAAGGAAAAGTGGGACCAGTTCTGCTCCAGTTCGTCGATTGCAGCGGTTGACTCACCGACTGCCTACCTGCGGGCGCTCTATTTGTTCGCCCAGCAGCTGGAAGAAAACACCAAGGACGCAAACGCGCTCAAGCTGTCGCAGCGACGCCCGGAACTCAAAGACCAGGTGATCAACCAACATAGCGTTTCGGGCCAGGTTCCCATGTTGTCGATCGTCAACCAGATCTTGCTCAAAAATATCGCGCCGGCCAAAGAAGAAGATACCTATAAGGTGCTGAGTGAAACCTGGTATCCGTTTTCTCTGCCCTATCATTTGCACCATCAGCAATGCCAACAGGGCCTGTCGGGCGACAAGCCGGCGTTGGGTGAGTTGAACTATCGCATCAGTCGCCAATTGCCTCTGGCGGGAGAAACCAGCACTTACGGGCAGGTCGGCGAACAGAACAACGAAGTCCAGTGTCAGTTATCGGGGTTGAGCCCTCAACAACAGACAATGCTGAAAGCTAAATGGGTTACCGAAACAGAGGTGGAAAAAGAGGAAAAGGTGAAAAAGTTCCATCTCCAGTTTTACAACTGGACGATAGATCAGACAGGACCAGAGAAACTCACTGACTTTCTGAACCATACACAACTGGATGCCGACCAACTTCAGGCGCTGCTTGCACAACAGACTCAGTCACCACGCCAATCGCCTAACTGCAAGCAAAACCCCGGCCTCACCTACGGTGCGTGCTATATCAACGGCACGACCACACCCGCTATCAGCCTGGACAACGCCAAGCTGACCCACGTTAGCCTTGAGCGCTTCGACAGGCTGCAACGCATGATTCGTCTACAGCGCTGGCTCGGCCTGCCTTTCGCGCAATTGGACACCCTGATAGTCAGCGCCATGCGCTGTGAAGGCCATCGCAACAGCACGCTGCTGATCACCCATAACACCCTCCGGTCGCTGGGGGTCTTTTGCTATTTGAGCAAACGCTACACGTTGCAAGCCGAAGAATTTGCCGCCCTGCTTCATCAGTTACCCGTCCATGCCTCAGGCGACCGCGTGTCATTGTTCGACCAGGTGTTCAATCGCACGGGTTCCGCCCTGCCTCCCCTGTATCTGGACAGCGCTACGTTCGACGGTACCACCCGGCAACAGCTCTGCGCGGGGTTGGGCCTGCAAGACACCCAGGATTCGCTTCAACTACTGATCAACCCCAACAAACCTGCAACCCGCACGATCGAGACGGTCAGCGAGATCTATCGGCAAGCGAGAGTCGCTCGCCTGTTCGGGTTATCGGTCGTGGAATGCCGACAGTTGGTGCAAATGCTCGGGAATGCGAACTTTCTCATGCAGCTGCGCAACCCAACGTTACGCAACAAACCGAAGGGCACGACTGACTTCCTCGACATACTCATGCACCTGGAGTGGGCCAGCCGTTGGTTTAAAGAAAACGGCAGCAGCCTGACGCTGCTCAGACGCCAGCTATTGCTGGATCGCCAGGTCCAGGACCCGATCATGAATCAGCTATTGAAGGAGTTCGCCAGCTATGACCAAGCGTCTCTTTCCAAAGCGTTGCAACTGCTTGATCTTCCTCAGCAACCCGGTGACGAAAAAGATCGTTTACCCGCCGTTGACTGGGAGTCCTTGGCCTATACGGCGCTGCAACGGATGCGTCCCAATAACAGCATCGAGATGGCGCTCGATCAAGTGCTCTCTTCCGTTCAAATCAGCACGATGCCTGCACGTACGACACAGTTGATCGACCGAGCGAAACCTAAGCTCAGCACACTGCTGAGCAACGCGCGGAATGAGTTGTGGGCTTTATATCTACGCCTTAAAGAAATCACCCAAGCCGACCTCCATGAGCCAAGCAAAGCCAACGGCTATCAAAAATACGACAATGACCAGCATTTCCTGCGGTTATATGCCCCCGCTGCTTCGCCGCTGCAAACGCTCAGTTATCTGATACTGCGGTTACCTCACGCCGCCGATATTCTGCAACTGCCCCTCAGCCCACAAGTACTTCACCAGTTCCTGGTCAATCCGCACTGGCTCGCGAGCAAGTACAAGATGTCTTCGTTGCTTGAACTCACCCCGTACAACCTCTACCTCATGCAGCAGTTCAAACATTGCCTACACCACTGCGGCCTGACGGAAGAGCAACTGCTCAACTACTTCGAACACGCCAATACCCTGCCCAACGGCGCTACGCAAAACACCAGTGAAGAAACGAACGAGCGTCTCGCTCAACTTTTAGGTTGGAATGCCAGTGAAATCGACGTCTTCTGCGACAAACTGAGACCTCCACGCATTACCTCAATGATGCGCCTGGACTGGGTGCTGCGCTGCCGCCAAGCCAGCATCGACACAGGCCTGCCTGCCAACATGCTGATCAAAGCCAGCGAACTGAAAGCCGACTCTACATTTGCTGACTGGAAGAGCGTCGGTGAGGCGATCACAAGTGCGTATTCATAACCCACTCACACCCTACTCACATTCGACCTGCTCAAGGATTGATCATGTCTCACTCGCTTAATCAACAGCTCAATGAAAGCCTGCGCGACGCCATGCTCGCGTACTACCTGACCTACAAGGTACCTACCGACTTAAAGGAAAAGATCACCCATGCCGACGATCTTTACGAATACTGGCTGCTCGACGTACAAGTCAGCCAAGCCGTACCGACCAGCCCGGTAGCCTGTACCATCTCCAGCCTGCAGCAGTACATCACGCGCATCCAACTCGGCCTGGAACCGGGCTATGAAAAGCAGGGCATGACCGCGCAACAGGACACGTTATGGCGCGAACAGTTGCACACCTACGCTCTCTGGAACGCCAACCAACAGTTGCACTATCACCCCGCCAACTACTTGGACCCGACATTACGGCGTGACAAGACCGACAGTTTTGAACACTTGGAAAACGACCTGAGCCAGTATCGAATTCAAGCGGATACCGTCACCACGGCGGTTCACAATTACCTGGCCAGGTTCGAGGAAACCGCCAACATACGCACGATCAACGGTTATATCGACGCCGACTTGAGCAAGCTGCATAGCGGCACCTATTACTTCGTCGGTAAATCGAGTTCCGAAAACACCTATTACTGGCGCTCCCTCGACCTGTCCAAGCGCGCAGGCTCGGTACTTTTTCAGGACGCCTGGTCAGACTGGGAGAGAATCAACTTGTCGGTCTCCGACGCCACCGCCGAGCAAAGTATCCGGCCGGTGTACTTCAATAACCGGTTATTTTTCATCTGGGCCGAATGCATCAAACCCGCCCCCACCAGTTCCGTCCCACCGGCGCAAACGGATTCAGGGGAAAAAAAACAGCTGACCGAATGGATCAACAGCCGCTACGTCAAGTTTCGCCTCAATTTTTCTTATAAAAAGCACGATGGTAGTTGGAGTGCACCCAAAGCCTGCATCGAGGAGCACTGCGCCACCGAAGACGTCAACGCATTGACCTCTGCCTTTCTGAAAACCATTACGCAGACGGTAGCTATCGTCGACAGTAACGGCCCCCCGGTACTGTTTTTAAGTGTGCTGGCCACCAGCCGTAAAGACCCCAAACAGCAGGAGAACTTTATTGGCAAATTTTTCCAGGCTGTCCACGTCGACCAGTCCTTCAACATCACCACCATCGCCGATGGCGGCAGCCCCGAGCGCTACAGCGTGCTGCCCGGCTCACAGGTGGACGAAGAGATAAACCGACTCCTGGAACACTTCGATCCGTCGCAGAAGACAAAAGTGCAGACTGTCGTTCAAGGCAAAGATCAAAGCGTGAGTGGGTACTACAGTGAGTTGCTGCCTGACACCGCCCGGCAATACCTCACGTTCTTTGCTCATAAAAACCAAGGTAACTTGCAGTTCAAGGTGACCCCCCCAAACAAGCACTCGATTTCCCCCAGGGAGGAAACGATTACCGAAAACAACATTCATTGGAACTTTGGAAAAAATCGAGAAAAAATAAAAAACCCAGAAACAAGTGACGTCTCTTTTGATTCAAATACCAATGAACTCGTATTTACTTCCACCCTCAATGAAAATTTCCGGCAATCGTACAGCGTCACATTAACAAAAGAAGCCCCTAAGGATATTAGCATCATACTGATAGTAGACGACGCACTGGATGATCCGAAAGCCACTCAGCTCAAACTGACCAGTGAGTCTAAAATTACCGGCCCAACAGACGAGTTAAAAACTGATTTTTACGCTCTTTATTTTAAAAACACGGCCACGCATGACGAGTTCCCCAACGCTGTACATATCAAAAACGGGTTACTCATTAACGCTAAATCCAAAGACGGGAACACCGTCTCACTCGAAGATCATTATATCGACAAGAATGCGTTCATCAGTTTATACACCGGTACAAAAAACTCCATCCAGGTCGCCCTTGACCGCTACAGCAAATACCCAGACGCAAACAAAAAGACGTCGCTGCACGCACAAAATACGTTGACCATCAAAAGGCCCAACGTGCGCACATCTAATTTACGTGCCTATAAGCACATCATTATGAGAGCCAATTTCAAAGACTACCCATTCACCGAAAAAATCAATGCCAACTCACATCAAATCATCAACTATCAGGACACTGTCCACGAAAGCCTCACCGGATCAAATCCCGAATTACCCAGCGGGCATCGGGTCACGGCGCGGATTCCAGTGACCACGGAGGAAATAACGTCGGGCATCACCCTGATACACGGGGTGGTGACGCTTGAGCCTGCCAAAGAAGACGACTCGACAATTCTCGGCTATACCCTGAAAGCGACCACCTTGAAGCTGGCCCCTTCCACCTCTGACACAACGCTCAATCAACAACTGGCGCCGACGATCAAAAGACAGACGTCGGAAAAACTCGGCACCGCCGAATTTATTGATTTCCCAACGAGCACCTCAACCCCGCCTGCCGACACGCCCCCCCGCCTTCGCATGAATACCTGTTTTGCCGGCAACCTGGTCAAGGCGGCCAATGTCAGCCTTGAGCATTTGTTTTCGTTAACACCGAAAACGTGGCAAGAACCTCCACTCACGCCAGGTGGAGCAGCAGAGGACATTGACTTTAACGGGGCTCACGGCAAGTACTTCTGGGAGCTGTTCCTGTACGTGCCCTGGTTGGTTGCCCACCGCCTGAATCAGGAGCAGCAGTATGTCGAAGCCCAAGCCTGGCTCAAACACATCTTCGACCCAGGGCGATTGGCCGATACGGCCAGCGAGCGCCCTGCATTTTGGGGATTCAACGAGCTCGTTCGTACGGGTCCGCTCCCCGGTTCAGTCACTCACGATCCACATAAACTGGCGATTCGCTCACCGGTGCATTTTCGCAAAGCAATCTACCTGCTTTATCTCGACATACTGCTCAATCGTGGCGATGCAGCCTATCGGCAACTCACCCCCGACAGCCTGACCCAGGCCAAACTCTGGTACACGCGAGCCAATCACTTTCTCGGGCCACGCCCCCGCGTCACCACCACTGAACCGTGGGATGAAATCACCCTCGAAAGTTTGACGACGAGCCGCTCTAAAGCCCTGGTAGAACTGGAGCAAGAAAACCCACCAATCAATGTCAACCCTGCGACCGAAAGCACCGCACTGGCTTCGCTCACGGACACCGATAATCTGTGCCTACCCTTCAATACCGATCTGGTGGCGCGCTGGGACAAGCTCGAAAGTCGCCTGCATAACCTGCGCTACAATCTAGATATCACTGGCAAACCCTTGCGCCTGTCGCTGTACGCAACCCCGCTCTCACCTCTGAAGCTGTTGGCCAGCCGCAGCAGCGGTGCCTTCGGCGAAGGAGGCGCGGCGCCGTTCATTGACGCGCAAGTCGGCCATTATCGCTTCCAGATCATGCTGGGCCACGCGCTCACGGCAACCGAGGCGGTGATTCAATTCGGCAACACGGTGCTGAGCCTGATTGAGCGCAAGGAACAGGCTGAATACCTGGAGTTGCAGCAACAACAAGCCTGGGACTTGGCCAATATCGTCGTCACCCAACAACACCAGGCATTGTTGCTCGACGAGAAAAACCGCCAGGCACTCGGCGCCAGTCGTAGCATGATCGAATCCCGGATGCGCCACTACGAACGCCTGCTCACCGAAGGCATCAGCCCCGCAGAAGCACACGCAGGCCAACTCTACCTGATCAGTAGCGGATTCGAGGCCGCAGGTTCCGCCGCCGCCGCAGCGGCCGGCATCGCGATGATCGCGCCGAACATCTTCGGTACGAGTACCGGCGGGTCGCGCTGGGAGGGCCCGTTTTATGCAGCCCAAGCCTTGGCTCAAGGCGTCGCGACAGTGTTGCGGGGCACTGCCGCAGACCTGGACCGTTCCGAGCAATTCAACCGTCGGGAGCAAGAGTGGGCGCATGCCCAGGATCAGGCCCGACTCGAATTGGCACAGGTCGATGCCCAGTTACAAGCCTATGCCGAGCAGGAAAAAGCCACGCGCCTGCAATTACGCCTGGCCGAGACCTCCCTGGCCCAGGCCTGGTCGAACTATCAATTGCTGGCCAAGCGCTTTACCAGAGCACAACTGTATGACTGGCTCAATGTACAACTGAGCAAGTTCTACTACCAAGTCTATGACCTGAGCCTTTCCCTGTGCCGCACCGCGCAAGCGTGCTGGCAGTACGAAGTCGCAGACTATGCGAGCACGTTTATCCAGCCCGGTGCCTGGAACAACAACTACCGCGGCTACCTGGCGGGTGAGGCCCTGAAGCTGTCGCTGTTGAAGATGAATGCGGCCTATGTGGACCAGAACGTGCGGGACCTGGAGATCGTCAAGACCATCTCCCTGCGTCATCGCATGATCGATTGCAAAGTCTCCACACCTACAACAGACACAACCGACACTCAATCATCGAGTACACAAAACACATGGGCCGAGCATAAACGACAACTGGTCGATAACGGCACGCTGTGCTTCAAGTTGCCCGAGGCTCTTTTTGAAGAGGATTACCCCCACCACATCCTGCGGCGAATAAAAGGCATCAGCGTGTCGTTGCCCGCGACGCTAGGCCCCTATGAGGACATCAAGGCGATACTGACCCAAACCCATAACGAAATCGTATTGCCCGCAGGCGAGCGGCGCCGCGACATGCGTGCCCATCAGCAAATCGCACTGTCCACCGGCCTGGATGACAACGGCCTGTTCACCCTCAACTTCGAGAGCCACGATCGCTACTTGCCCTTCGAATACACCGGGGCCATCTCCAACTGGACCCTGGAATTCCCCAATCACAGCCGGCAAGAAGCCGTACTCCAATCAATCAACGATATCGTCATTCACCTGCGTTACACCGCCAGGGTGCCAGTTGCCAGCAGGGGTAAGGTATGAACGACGATACGCCCAACCTCCAAGTCAATACCCCGGCCCTGCCCAAAGGCGGCGGTGCCATTCAAGGCACCGGCAAAGGCTGGGGCGATGTCGGCGCCAGCGGTATGGCCACCTTTGAGATTCCCTTGCCGATCTCTCCCGCGCGCGGTTACGCGCCGGCCATGTCGCTGGCCTATCACAGCGGCGCTGGCAACGGCCCCTTCGGATTGGGTTGGGGGATACCCCTGCCGGCTGTCAGCCGGCGTACCTCCCATGGTGTGCCGGCCTACACGGAGCACGACGTACTGGTGGGCCCCGACGCGCAAATATGGCTACCCGAACGCGACGCCGAAGGTGCGATCGTCAGCCGCGCCGCGACCTCCTTCAATGGTTTGCCACTGACCATCGCCTACACGGCCACCCGGTACTTTCCCCGGGTTGAGAGCCATTTCGACCGTATCGAGCACTGGCACTCGGCAACCGATGCTGCAGGCTTCTGGTTGATACAAAGTGCCGATGGCAGTCAGCACTTTTACGGGAAGACCCCATTGGCCCGAATTGCCGATCCGGACCACCCGCACCATGTGGCGCAATGGTTGTTGCAGGAAAGCCTGAATACCCACGGCGAACACATTTATTATCACTACAAAAAAGAAACTGACTCCTCACGCTACCCGAGGGACTGTCGAGCCCAGCGTTACCTGGAGCGCGTCTGCTACGGCAACTTCACCGCCGAGGAGCAGGAACAACTCTACCTTTGGAAGACCGACGATGAGCCGGGCATGGGCTGGCACTTTCAGTTGCTCTTTGACTATGGCGAACGTGACCTTGAGCTGGATAAGCGGCCGACGTATCAGAAAATCCGGGAGTGGCCGACACGACCCGATCCTTGCTCGGATTTTTCGTTCGGCTTCGAGCTACGCACCCTGCGCTGTTGCAACCAGATTCTGATGTTTCACCACTTCCCCAAGGAAGCGCAAATGGGCACCGACCCGGTGCTGGTCAAACGTCTGCTGCTGGAATACCGCGCGCCCACCCATGTCAGCCTGTTGATTGGGGTCCATGAGCAGGCATTCGATAGCTCGGGCAATAGTGTGAGCCGCCCGCCGCTGGAGTGTTTTTACCAATCGAGCCAGCTCAAGGTGGACAAGAGCGGCTATAAGCCCTTCAGTTCGCTGCCCGGGCTGCATGACAGCGATCGCTATCAACTGGTCGATCTGTATGGCGAAGGCATACCCGGTGTGTTGTATCGCACTGACAAGAGTTGGTACTACCGTGAACCGCTCAGGCCGCAGCACACGAAAACCAGCGACGAGGTGATTTACGGCGCGGCCCAGGAGTTGGCGCGGGTGCCGGTCGCCGACAGCACCCGGCCCATCCACCAGGCGCTGGCCGATGTGGACGGCGATGGCCGTTTGGACTGGCTGGTTGCCCACCCAGGAATGAATGGCTTTTTCAGCCTGGATGAACAGCGTAACTGGTCAGCCTATACGTCGTTCGATGCATTCCCCTCGGAGTTCTTCCACCCCCAGGGCATCCTCGCCGACTTGATGGGGACGGGACGCCCTGACGTTGCCATGATCGGCCCCCGTAGCGTACGCCTGTATGCCAATCGCCGAAGAAAAGGCTTCGAACCCGCCATTGAGGTGCCTCATAAGCTCGATGACGTCTTGCCGATCGTTTCCGCCTCGCCTAACGAGCTGGTGGCGTTCAGCGATGTACTCGCCACGGGCCAACAGCATCTGGTGCGTATCCGGCATGACGAAGTGAAATGTTGGCCGAACCTGGGTCGAGGCCGCTTTGCCCGAGGGTTTGTGTTGGCTACGTTGCCACTGCGTTATGAAACGTTCAAGCCGGCCAATGTACTGCTCGTCGACCTCAATGGAGGTGGCGCTACGGACTTGCTGTATTTGAGCGCCGCCCACCTGTGGATTTTCCTCAATAAAGGCGGCAACGGTTTCGAGGCGCAGGCGATCAAGGTCCCGTGGCCAGAGGGTGTGCAGTATGACGACCACTGCCAGGTCAACATCGTCGACGTGAGCGGCCGGGGCTGCCCTAGCCTGATCCTGACCGCCGCCCACCAGACCCCCATCCATTGGCGCTACGACTTTTTCAGCCACAAGCCCTGGCTGCTCATACGCACCGACAACAACATGGGCGCCCAGGCGGCGATCAAATATCGCAGCAGCGCCCAGGAGTGGCTGGACGAAAAACGCGAGCTGCATGCCAAGGGCCAGCCCGCTATCAGCCAGTTACCCTTTGCGCTGCTGCTCGCCAGCCAACAAACCCAACGAGACGAAATTACCGGCAACCAGCTGACCCAGCGCGTGAGCTATCGTCAGGCTTATTACGACCGTGTGGACCGCAAGTTTCGTGGCTTTGGGCTGTTGCTGCAAACCGACACCGACAGCCGCAAAGACGCCCCTCACGCGCCGGGCTCAAGCGCTCCCGTGCTCAGCAAAACCTGGTTTCATACCGGGCGATCCCTTGACATGCCCTGCCTCGGCCAGAGCACTCACGACCCGAACGCCAAGGCTCCCGGCCGCACGCTGGTCAGCCGCTACAGGGGGACAGCTGGGGCACAACCGCTGGATCATCATGACGACTTGATCAGCGACCCCGCACCGGCGCTGGCACGCGACGTGGCCCGTGCACTCAGTGGCGCGGTGCTGCGGGTCGAAGTGATGGCAGCAGACCCGGCGCAAGACGCCGTGCCCTACTCGGTCAAACACCAGCGGTATCTGGTCCGTGAACTGGCCCCCGCCAGTGCTCATACGCCCTACCCCCGGTTGCTGCCATTAGCGCTGGAGTCGATCAGCTATCAATACGAAGGCGTGGAAAACGATCCCGTCTGCCAGCACCAGATCAATCTGCGCTGGGATGCCTATGGTTACCTGGTGCATAGCGTGACCCTGCATTATGCCCGCCGTACCACCACCGACAGCCCGCCGCCCGCCGTGCTGGTGGATGAGCACCAGCAGCGCTGGTGGCACGATACCCATGACAACGCGCAACAATTCTATTACCTGAGCGAAACGCTGGCGCAGCCCATTCATCTGGACGACGCACAGCAGTGGTGCCTGGCCTTGCCCTACCGCCAACGAGACAACGCCCTGGTGCTCGGCAAGGCGCCGGCGCCTGGCGGGCTGGACCCTGCGCGTATCGCCTATGAGGTGTTCATCGATACCAGCGTCGGGCCGCTGGCCGCAGGGGCCAGCCGCACCCTGAGCGGCTTGTCGCTGCAGTACTACCGGCAGGCCGGTAGCTCCGGTAAAACCCTGGAGCCTGGCGTCGCCACCGTCCAGGCATTGACTGACTATCTGGAAATCGCCGAGCTGGATGACCAGGCCATAAGTGCCTACAACGACATTCCGGCCATGCCCAACCAACCCAAGGTGGACCTGGTGCAAAAGCTCACCGACAGCGGCTATCACACCATGGAGTTGTTTTTTCTATTCGACGGCGAGGTGCCGCCCAAGGAAAACCGACTGTGGTCGATTCGCCGGCACTTTCCCCGCTATGGCAAGGCCACCCAGTTTTATCGGATAAGGGCGCTGCGGGCCACCGAGGCCCATGGCGAAACAAAGCTCACCTATGACCCCTACACGTTGCAAACCGTGCGCGTAAAAATGCCCGACGATTGTGTAACCAAGGCCGAATACGATTATCGATTGCTGCTGCCGATAAAAATCGTCGACCCCAATGGCACTATTCAAGAAGCGCTTTATGACGGTTTTGGGCAGTTACTCGCCAACACCTTTTACGGCCACGAACAAAGCCTCAGAGTGGGCTTCGCCGCTCTGGAAAGCTACCGCCCGCGCAAAAATGTAACGCCCGCATTGGCCATCGAACAGGCGCAAAGCGTGCTGCAAGACATGGCCAGCGCGCACTGCTACGCGCCTTTCAGTTGGATGGGCAGCATCGACTTGGCTCTGGTCAAGCACGAGTGGATTACCAAGGGGTATCTGCTCCCCGGCGGGCATATCCGCATGAGCGCGCGATCGCGGCTGGGTGGTGCTCGCCAGCCCCTCAGTGACAGTGCAAAACAACTCAAGGCGTTGATCGATGAGGCCAGCCGTACGCCGGTACATGGGCTCATATTGCAAGCTGACCGCTACCCCGGCGATGCCGAACAACAGGTTCGCATGACCCTGACCTGCTGGGATGGCTTCGGCCGCTCATTGCAGACCAAGCAGAAGACCGAACCAGGCCCGGCCTATGCCGTCGACGACAAGGGCAACCTGTTGGTCGACGAACTGCCGGATGCAAACGCCACTTTGAAGAAACAGCTGCGCCAAGTGCAAGCCGACCCCCGCTGGCGCATCAGCGAGCGTGTCGAATACAACAACAAGGGCCTGGTCATTCGCGTCTACCGCCCCTACTTCGCCGACAAGCACACCTACGTCAATGATCAATCCATGCGCGAGCTGGGCCACAGCGACCGACAGTTCTACGACCCCCTCGGGCGCCCGACAAAGACATTGACCGCAGGAGGATTTATGCGGCGTAACACCTATTGGGCCTGGTACACCGTCAATGAGGACGAAAACGACACTTATGCAGAGCTGAACTCCGACAACATACTGACTGATACCCCCTAAAGACCTGGGTATCTACAGAACTTTTGCTCCTGCGCCAGACCTGTAGCGGTCTGGCCCCTCCAACGTGAGCCGTTCAAATGTGTGTGAGGCTTGCCTGCAAAGGCAGCCTTGAAGCCGACTGGGATGTTGAATGGGCCGCAGCGACGACCCATTCATGTTCTTGTCAGGATCGCCGGGCTGCGCCCCATCGCGACGCCAAGGTTGTATACCCGCGCCTGGCAAACGTTACGAAAAAGCCGCGCCATTCGGTCAATGATGCAATCACGCCGCGGGCCGCCATGACAATTGTTCGAGTGGTCCGGCCTTGAGCGGCCTGTGGCAGGCCCGTCAGCGCAACGGCCAATGCCTCGACACCGGACGCGGCCCAGTGCGTCCACACCTGATTGAACATTCTGCTCAGCCCACCGTGCGCCGTCGCGACAGGATCCGGCAGCTGTACGGTTTGGCCATGGGGATCGTGGACGGCGGTCCGGTGACCGCCACGCATCATCGTTCCCATCGCCCCATCGTAGGCTTCTATTGCAGGTGAGACATTGGGTTGCATCAGCGCAGGCACTTCCCCGCCATAAACAGCGTTGGCCACGGTGGCAAGGGCATAGGCGGCCGTCGCTCCGGCGGTGCGCGTGACCCTGCCGCGCAGGGGCGTGCTGCCCCAGGAGATGCCGGTACCGTGCCCACGAAGGACCTGCTGCACCAGTTCTCTGGAGAGCGCGCGCACATGTCCGCCCAACCGCTGGACCGCCACCGGGTCCCAGCTGTGCTCGGCTTGATCACCTATCGAGTCGCCATGCATGGCATACCCCATACCCGCGGCACCTGCAAAAATAGCACCGATCTGTGGCGCATATCGCGTCCAGTTACCGGCGATACCGGTGCTCATATGTGCCGTGGACACTGCATCCAGCACCGCAACGGTAAGGCGCAAGATTTGGTTGCGTTGTGCCGTGGGCTGGACGGTACTGAAGACCGCCAGATCGACGCCCGTCGCGATTGCATTGGCGATATAGGTGGATAAACCATCGCGAATCGCTGCCGCCGAGGCCGGTTGTATCCTCGGGCGCATAACCCTGCCTATATTCGCGAGCCTGCGGCTGATGGAAAGCCTGCGTATTTGTTTATCCTGCGACTCCTCCAAAGCCGGTGTGGCAGCCAGCCCTTGCGCATCGACCTTGCTAACCGGATTACCGCCAACCATGGCGTACAGATTCAAACCATCGGCATCGCCAATCGGGTCCGGGCTGATCCATCGGCATAACCACGGTGCGTAATACCTGAAGCCGTAGTAAGACAACCCACTGGCATCGCGCTCCTTGCCCGAGTAACGGATGAACCTGTAACTCGCCTCACTGGCATTCTTCGCCGCCCACCAGGCAGTCCCGCCGAAGGGGTAATAACTTTCCTGGCTGAGCAGTTGCGCCTGCTCGCCCAGTTCCAGGCTGCTGCTGCCCAAGTGGTCCGACAAGCCGTAACGGATCTGCGCGTCCTGGCGCCCCCCCGAAGGGTGGCGATCCCAAAGCAGGACGCGGACCGTGGTCGTACCAGCATCAAGGTTGAGTACATTCAGTTGCTCACCCGTTGCGCTGTCATGCCGAATTTCCAGCCCCGGCAAGTAGCGCACCTCGGCCCTATGCAGCACGCCCCGGGCCTGGGAGATCCGGCGCTTGAGGATGCGCTGGCCCGTGGCATCGTAGGCGTAACGTTCTTCATCGTCGTTGCCGCCCTCGCGCCGCACCTGCGTGAGGCGCACCAGTTGATTGCGCACATCCCAGCCCATCTTGTGATCGCCTGCCAACGCTTGCAGATTGCCGTTGCGGTCAAAGCCCTGGCCCAACCCCGGCGCAGCCTTTCCATCAGCCTGCGGCAGAAAATGATTGCTGCCCGCGGCCACGCTCATCTGCCGCGTGAAGCCCGTGCCGCTGCTGGGCACATGTTGCAACTCAAGCATATTTCCGGCGGCGTCATAGCTGAACCGCTGGGTGTAGCGACGCCATACGCTGTCGTCAGTCGAGCCGAACGTCACACTCGCTGGTAACGCCGGGCCTCCAGTGTTGCCGGCGGTTTCGCGGCCGGTGGCCTTGGTCAGTTGCGATAACGTGTCGTACTCATAAAGGCTGGTCGAACTGATTCGGGTGTTGCTGGACCATTGCGTCGGCTGGGCAAGGTCATCGATCCGCACGACGTTGCCAACGCCGTCATACTCGTAGCGCAGGTCTTGCAGCGCTGCGCCCGGTCGCGCGGGCAGATGGGCAGTCATTTGCCGCAAGCGACCATCGAATTCACGGTAGTGCATGGCACGCACAACGCCGTTGCCGGCGCGTTCGCTGAGCACCTGACCCGCTGCGTTATAGTGCCGCTGGCCCAGTACCTGCGTACGCTCGCCGCCCCTGGGCGTCACAAAGATGCTCGCCGGCTGGCCGTCAATGCCGTAGGCGTAGTCGAAGCGATTGCCCTTGGCGTCCGTGTGATGCAGGCGCTCACCCAGCGCGTTGAACCCAATGGATGTCTGGAATATCTCGGGCTCCAGGAGCACCTCGCGTTGTGCGTACAGCTGCGGCCAATCCAGCGCGGCATCCGCCTGCCGGAAGCGTCGGGTCTGCTGAGCAACTTCTGCGTGCACCCCATACCGCTCGTGGAACAACGAGCCGCCGCCGTCATCGTGGCGAACCACCCGGCCGCAGCGGTTGCGCGCCGCCTCTTCGTTCGAAGATGCAGCATAGGCAAGACGCTCGACGCACAACGCTTGCCCGTCACTGGCCGCCTGCTCGAAGACCGCCACCGGCCGCAGATATTGATCGTAGCGATGAGCCTGGTGAGCGCCCCGCCCATCCCATTCTTCCAGTAACTGCCCAGCCTCCCCCATCAGCGTCAGCCGCCAGCCGGCATCCACGCTGTCGGTGCGCAACGCTTGTCCACCAAGGCTATAGACCGTGCGTTGATTGGGCGCGGTGTCAGGCTGTGAGCGTGACAACTGCAACAAACGTGGGTCCCACTGTTCAATCATCAAGCCCGTACTGCCATACACCTGACGATGAATGCGCATCTGCGGTTCAACCTCTGTGCTTGAACGGTGGTAATCGATGTTACGAACAATTAACCCACGCGGGTCGACTGCGACCAGGGACGGCGTGTTTCGATGGATGGAATCAGACATGACCTCAGGACCTTATTGCTGAACAAGTAGTCCTGAGAGCCTAGGGATGAGGGGATGAGAAAGGTGGTGCTGGAGGATGCTTTTGTGTATCCAGTTACTGGCATCGCCCCGACCCGCTCACGTGTCAGCGTGCCGCCCGCCCTGACACCCTCGGACGGCTGGGCTTGTAGCGACGCCAAGCGGACGCGTTTGACTCCCAAGGCGCGTCGACCCGTTGTTGGTGTCGATAGAACGTCACGCGGCCTGCCAGTTGCAGACGATGCCGATAAAGCCAGCGCAGCTCGGAGGCCGTGGCAGATACCCCTTGCTTGCTGACGACGGCTCCTATGTCCAAATTGTCGAGAGCGAAATGGACCATCGCCGCACTTTGCGGGCTAGTCAAGGTTTCCAAAGCCGATTTGCTGCTTCGAGTGACGATTTTTTGCTGAATGGCCAATAGGTCTGTGCCAACGTGTTGGCGAGCCGTCGCCTCGAGTGAATACCTGCCTGCGGCAAGATCACTGACAAACCTCCTCGCGAATTGCTGGTTGCAGGAAGTTGACGTACAACCTGAATATTTCGAAACAATGCCCTCGTAAAACGGCCGGACGCCGACCGAAAGCTGCTCAATGAGCTCGGCCTTGAGTTCGTTAGCTTTCGCTGGGTCATGTGGATCTTGCGTCAAGTCGCTGAATAGCTCCGCATTCACGTTGCGAAATGCAGAGAAGGCGCGAACGGGAGGCGCCAGCCCGGCAGTCCAGCGCTGCAGTTCCGCGCCTGAAAAATAGGCCACCATCGCATCCCCGCGCGCGCTCAGCTTCGACCAGAAACTCCTGTAGGCAGCAACCGTCGCGGCCAAGCCAAAGAGAATATCGCCTCGACCGGGTTGGAATTGCTCGCCAAACGTCGTTTGCGTGCCATCGGCATCCCTGAACCCTACGGGATTGCCCCGGGCCATCGCATACAGGTTCAAGCCGTCCACATCGCCCATCGGGTCCGGGCTTATCCAGCGCTGCAACCACGGTGCGTAATAACGCGCACCGTAGTAGTACAGGCCCGTGGCGTCGCGTTCCTTGTCGGAGTAACGGCGAATCTTAGGGTGCCCCCGAACGATATTGCTGGTTGCCCACCACGCCGTTGCGCCATAAGGATAGTAATGCTCCTGGCTCAACAAGCGAGCCTGCTCGTCCAGTTCCAGCGCACAGCTCTTGAGGTGATCCAGAATGCTGAATCGCAGTGAGTGGGTACTCATCTCGCTGGGTTTGCCCGACTCCCATTGCACCACGGTGACTCGCCCACCGCCCGTATCAATGTCCAGCACATTGAAGCGCTGTGCCCTTTGCTTGTGTACTTGCAGGCCCGGCAGGTAATAGGTTTCCTGGGTGTAAGGTTTTGCACGAGCCTCACGGCTGCGAACCTTGAGTGCGCGCAGGCCTTGACTGTCATACAGGTAACTCTCCACGTCAGGGTCACCGTTCTCACGCTGTACCTGGGTGGTGTAGGTCAATTGATTGCGCACATTCCAGGCCGCCTGCTGTGTGCCGTCGAGCGACAACTGATTGCCATTGGCATCGAACGCCCCATCCCATTGAACCTGCCGCCCTTGCGCTACGGGCACGGCGCGGTTCGTGAGCGCCGCCACTTGCATTTCGCGGGTATAGCCTGTGCCGCTGGAGGGCACGTGTCGAAGGCGCGTCAGATTGCCCGCACCATCATAGGCATAATGCTGGGTGTAATTGCGCCAGAGCCCCTGATCCGTCGCCCCGAACTGCACCTGCGTTGGCAAAGCCCGGCCCCCGGCATTGGCGCTATTTTCCCGACCGCTGGCCTGGATCAACTGATAAAGCGTGTCGTACTGGTAGCGATTAACCGCATCAATCCGGGTGTTGCTGTGCCATCGAGTCGGTTGCGCCAGGTCGCTGAGGCTGAGGATGTTGCCGACCGGATCGTACTCATATACCAGCTGCTGCAGCGGCGTGCCGGCCTGCCCTTGGCGGTACACCTCAAGTTGCTGCAAACGACCGTCGTGCTCGGCGTAACGGGCGACTTTGGTAACGTTATTGCCCGCCCGCTCGGACACGACTTGGCCGCTGGCGTTGTATACCCGCTGATTCATCAACACTTGGCGCTCGCCGGTCTTGAAGATCAGCAGCATTTCCAACACCCAGCCCTGTTGCCCATAGCGCCACTGTAGGCGGTTGCCCTTGGCATCGATCTGCTCCAGCATTGCACCCAGCGCATCGTAACGCCAGGTGGTGGTATAGGCCTGGCGTTCCGTCAGCAGATCCTGTGCCTCATCGCTGTTTGGCCAGTCGACCAGAGCGATATCGGCGCGAAACCGTCTGGTTTGCTTGATGACGCGTTGATCGATCGCGTACGCCTCCACCAGCAGCACACCCGCCGGGTCCGCATGGCGAATCAACCGTCCACAGCGATTGCCGACGACCTCGGCCGAGATTGCGGGCGCGTACGTCATACGCTCGACACAACGGGGTGACGGGTCCTCTGCAGATTGTTCGAACACCGCCACAGGGCGCAGCAAACTGTCATAGTGAAACGCTTGGAGGGCGCCGCGCGAGTCCCAACTGTGCAACCGCTGCCGCGCTGCACCGTACATGACCAAGCGCCAACCGGCATCCATACTCTGGGTTCGCACGGTTTCACCCGACAGGCTGTAAAGGTTCGATTGCGCCGCCACCCCGGTCGAGCCAAGGGCGAACTGACGTGGGTCCCACTGTTCAAGCAAAAAACCACTGGCACTCAACACCTGGCGATTGACCCGCGCCTGAGGGGAGTCCGCGAGCGTTGCACGATGATACTGCACAGTGCGCACGGCTAACCCGCGAGGGTCAATGGCCGTCAAGGTAGGCGTATTTCGATGAAGGGCGTTAGACATGAATTCATGACCTGTTTTGCACTAAGGTCAACAAATCCTAGAGGTACCGGCCTCGATAAAGGGGTATAAAAAGTAGCCTTGTGTAACCAGATTCTGGCACCACCTGTCGAGACCAGCAGGCTTGGCACCTGCTGGCCTCAAAGGTTTTCAGTGCCCGCCGGCGCAGGTCGGCGAGGCCGGGGCTGCGTCGATCTTCGCCCATTCCTCAGGCGTGTAGGTATGCAGCGCCAACGCATGAAATTCGCTCATCAGGTCACCCAAGGTGGCGTAGACCTTCTGGTGGCGCTTGACGCGGTTGAGCCCTTCGAACTGCGGGCTGACCAGCACGGCCTTGAAGTGGGTCTGCAACCCACGGCTGTGCATGTGGCTTTCATCCAGCACACTCAAGTGTTCCGGGCCCAGGGCGGCGAGCGCCGTTTCGATACGCTGTTGCATGGTCATTGCTGCTTACTTCTTCTTGGCCGGTGCGGCACCTTTTGGCGCCAGCTCATTGGTCATGTCTTCCAACAGCTTGTTCACCACCGGTACGGCGCTTTCCAGTTTGGCCTGGGTCATCTGGGCCGATTGCTGAGTCAGCTGCGGCATTTTTTCCAGGACTTTCTTGCCCAGTGGCGACTGGTAGAACGCTACCAGGTCCTTGAGCTCGGATTCGCTGAAGTTGGTGGTGTAGAGCTTGACCATATCGGGCTTGAGCTTCGGCCAGCCGATGGCCTGGTCCAGGGCGGCGTTGGCCTTGGCCTGGTAGCTGTCCAGTACGGACTGCTTGGCGGCAGGCGCCTTGGTCTGTTCGAAACGCTGGGCGAACATTTGCTGCACTTGCATGTACACCGGGGTCCCCAGCTTGTCAGCGTGGGCCAGGGTAAGGAAGGCTTCGGCACTGGCGTTGTGGCTGGCGGTATCGGCAAAAACCTGGCCGCTGGCGCAAACCAGAGCAACCGCGGTACAGATGGCACGAAGACGAGTCATCGAGTTTCCTTTTCTAGCAGGCGAGGTAAGACCCCAAGGGCGCCCATTCTGCGCCTAAAAAACCTCGCGGCTCAACCCCACCCCACGTAGGCCCTGGTTTTGCGGGGCGCAATGGCACAAATGCGGATTTAGGGAACCCACGGCAGCCGCCAGGGCCTAAACTGACCAATCACGACTGGATAAGGAGGGTGCCCGATGAGCCGTATCGAAACCGACAGCCTGGGAGAAGTACAGGTCCCTGATGATGCCTATTGGGGCGCGCAAACCCAGCGCTCGCTGGTCAATTTTGCGATTGGCGAGCAGCGTATGCCGCTGGCGGTATTGCATGCCCTGGCCCTGATCAAGAAGGCCGCCGCCCGGGTCAATGACCGTAACGGCGACCTGCCCGCCGATATCGCCCGGCTGATCGAACAGGCTGCCGACGAAATCCTCGACGGCCAGCATGACGACCAGTTCCCGCTGGTGGTCTGGCAGACCGGCAGTGGCACCCAGAGCAACATGAACGCCAACGAAGTGATCGCCGGCCGCGCCAACGAACTGGCCGGCAACAATCGGGGCGGTAAAAGCCCGGTACACCCCAACGACCATGTGAACCGCTCCCAAAGCTCCAACGACTGCTTCCCAACCGCCATGAGCATTGCTGCGGTGCAAGCGGTGCACCAGCAACTGCTGCCTGCTATCGCGACGCTGTCCGGTGGCCTGGCGGAACTGGCCGCGCGGCATATGAAGCTGGTCAAGACCGGCCGCACCCACATGATGGACGCCACGCCGATCACCTTCGGCCAGGAGCTGTCGGCGTTTATCGCCCAGCTCGATTACGCCGAGCGCGCGATCCGCAGCGCCCTGCCCGCCGTGTGCGAGCTGGCCCAAGGCGGCACTGCTGTCGGCACCGGGCTCAACGCACCCCATGGCTTCGGCGAGGCGATTGCCTCCGAACTGGCGGCGCTGTCGGGCTTGCCCTTCGTGACCGCACCGAACAAATTTGCAGCCCTCTCCGGCCATGAACCGCTGGTCACCTTGCACGGCGCGCTGAAAACCCTGGCCGTGGCCCTGATGAAAATCGCCAACGACCTGCGCCTGCTGGGTTCCGGCCCACGCACAGGGCTGGCCGAAGTGAAGTTGCCGGCCAACGAACCGGGCAGTTCGATCATGCCCGGCAAGGTCAACCCCACACAGTGCGAAGCGCTGTCGATGCTGGCCTGCCAGGTATTGGGCAACGACGTGACCATCGGCATGGCCGCCAGCCAAGGGCACTTGCAGTTGAACGTGTACAAACCGGTGATCATTCACAACCTGCTGGAGTCGATCCGGCTGCTGGCCGATGGCTGCAACAACTTCCAGGAGCATTGCATCGCGGGTCTTGAGCCAGACGCCGCGCAAATGGCCGAACACCTGGAACGCGGGCTGATGCTGGTCACCGCGCTCAACCCGCATATCGGCTACGACAAGTCGGCAGAGATCGCCAAGAAGGCTTACGCCGAAGGGCTGACACTGCGCGAAGCCGCGCTGGAACTCGGCTACCTCACCGACGCCGAGTTCGACCAGTGGGTCCGCCCGGAAAACATGCTCGGCGCTTAAACCGATATCCGCAGCCGCCGGGCCCTGAGCCCGGCGAGCAGCGAAGGCGCCAACGCCACCATCGCCGACCCCGTCACCACCACCAGCGCCCCCACATACCCCAAGGCATTGATCTCTTCGGCCTGCACATAGTCGGGCCACAGCCAGGCCGCCAAGGCCACCGCCACAAAGGTCACCAACGGCGTCAATGCCAGGGTCGCACTGACCCGCGAGGCTTCCCAATGCGCCAGGGCTTCGGCAAATGCGCCGTAGGCCACCAGCGTATTCATGCAACACGCCAGCAGCAGCCATCCTTGCAGCGGGCTCAACTGCAACGCCTCCAGCGGATGCGCCCACGGCGTGAGCAACACCGCGCACGACAGGTAGATCACCATCATCACCTGCAACGAATTCCACACTGTCAGCAACTGCTTCTGCCCCAATGCATAGAACACCCAGATGGTGGTGGCGAGCAGGATCGTCAGCACACCGGCGGTGTAGGTGCCCATGGACGTCAGCAACTCCACCAGGCGTTGGTTGAAGAACAAACCAAAGCCGATAATCAGCACCACCAGCCCCACACCCTGCCCCAGGCTGAAGCGCTCCTTGAACACAAACACACTGGCTACCATCAGAAAGATCGGGCCCATCTGCACTACCAACTGCGCGGTGCCTGGGCTGAGCATTTTCAGCCCAACCAGATACAGCACGTAGTTGCCGACCAGGCCGCACACCGCCATGCCCACCAGCCAGCCGCCCCTGGGGCCGAGCACTTTACGGCTGGGCAAGCGCTTGGTGGCAGCCAGATAGACAAACAGGCAAGTACCGGCCACCGTGAGGCGAAACCAGGTGACGGTGATCGGGTCCATCACTTGCAGCACTTGCTTGAGCTTGACCGGAAGGATGCCCCACAGAAACGCGGTCAGCAGGGTCAGGAAAAAGCCGTAGACCCAGCGGCCGGAGGAGATGTGCATGAGTGCCCCAGATGCCAGAGGAAGTGGAACCGCATTCTAGGGGCAAGTCACTGGATTGGGATACGCCACAATCCTAAATGTGGGAGGGGGCTTGCCCCAATGCCAGTCAGTTAAGAGCTAGAGCAGACAACTAGTGAGCTGTGGCCCGATGAGGGAGTGTCAGTCAGCACATCTGCGACTGACTCACCGCCATCGGGAGCAAGCCCCCTCCCACATTTGGACCGAGCCGGGTGCAGGCTATTTCTTGTTCTTTTTGTCGTGCTTATCGGTTTTAGCGAACGCATCCTCCAGCGCCCGGTTGATGGTGCGCAACACCTTGACCCGCGCCCAGCGCTTGTCATTGGCTTCTACCAGGGTCCAGGGCGCCACCTCGGTGCTGGTGCGATCAACCATGTCGCCCACCGCCGCGCGGTAGTCGTCCCATTTGTCGCGGTTGCGCCAATCATCTTCAGTGATCTTGAAGCGCTTGAACGGGATTTCCTCGCGGGCCTGGAAGCGCTCCAGTTGGGTGTCCTTGTCGATGGCCAGCCAGAACTTGACCACGATCACCCTCGCATCGCGCAATTGCTCTTCGAAGTCATTGATCTCGCCATAGGCGCGCATCCAGTCCGCCGGGGTGCAAAAGCCTTCGATGCGTTCCACCAGCACGCGGCCGTACCAGGAGCGGTCGAACACGGTGAACATGCCACGCGCCGGGATCTTCTGCCAGAACCGCCATAGATAAGGCTGGGCGCGTTCGTCTTCACTGGGCGCGGCAATCGGCACGATGTGGTACTGGCGCGGGTCCAGTGCTGCCGCCACACGACGGATCGCCCCGCCCTTGCCGGCTGCGTCGTTGCCTTCGAATACGCTCACCAGCGCGTGTTTGCGCATGCGTTTGTCGCGCATCAGGCCAGAGAAGCGCGCCTGCTCGGTGATCAGCTGTTCTTCGTAATCGTCCTTGTCCAGGCGCAGGGTCATGTCCAGGCTGTCGAGCAGGCTCTTCTGGTCAACCGAGGCAAGCAACGGCGCCGGGTTCATGCCGCTGGCCTTGACCTTGGCCTGTTTCAAGGCACTTTGCAGTCCATCCAGCAGGATCTTGCCCACGGTCAGCCCACGGTAATGGGGGTCGACGCCTTCGATCACATGCCACGGCGCGTAATCGCGGCTGGTGCGGCGCAGCACACGCTCACCGAAATGCACGAACTTGTCGTAGGTCTCGGACTGCTGCCAATCCAGCGGGCTGATGCGCCAGCTGTGCAGCGGGTCGTCGGCCAGGGCCTTGAGGCGCGCCTTCATCTGTTTTTTGGACAGGTGGAACCAGAACTTGAAGATCAGCGCACCTTCATCGCAGAGCATTTTTTCCAGACGTTCGGCGCCGGCGATGGCCTGGTCCAGGCGCGCATCCTTGATCTGCCCATGCACCCGGCCTTGCAGCATCTGGCTGTACCAGTTACCGAAAAAGATGCCCATGCGACCCTTGGCCGGCAGTTGCCGCCAATAGCGCCAGGCCGGCGGGCGCGCCAGTTCTTCGTCGGTCTGCTGGTCGAAGGTGCGCACTTCGATCAGGCGCGGGTCCATCCATTCATTGAGCAGCTTGACGGTTTCGCCCTTGCCCGCGCCTTCGATGCCATTGATCAGGATGATCACCGGGAAGCGCTTCTGCTGCTGCAACTCGTACTGCACCTCCAACAAGGCTTCACGCAGGGCCGGCACTTCGGCGTCATAGGTGTCTTTGTCGATGGCGTGACCGATTTCGGCGGATTCGAACATGGGCAGCTCCGTTTCAAGATGGCTCAAGACTAGCGGATTGGGCACCACGGCAGGCAAGGAATTTCACTCGGCTTGCCGTGGATCAATCACCGCGGCTACGGTTAATACCCAGGAACGTGACATAGGCCCAGGTCCTGATGCTTCAACATCTGCTGTGTCAGGCGCTCCATCACTGCGGTTATTGCCTGCCGTCGCGGTGCGCGCAGGGCTTCCATTTGTTTGAAATACTCCCCGTCAGTAAGGTCCTGGCGATTCTCAAAAAGTGTTTGCTGCTGCGTATCGAAGGGCTCAGTCACCGATAGGAACTCAGCAGGAAACTGCTGTTTGAGATGGGTTTTCCAGAACGTCAACTGGGTAATAAAACGCAAGAAGGCAGGCGACAGCTCAGCTGTTCGCACCTGGGCTTGCGCCATCGCCAAATCGCTGCTGGGCACCTCGAAAAACGAGTCATAGACCATATGTTTCGGCTGCCCCGGCAGTTGCAGGTCCTTGGCCAACCCGATCCGAAATGCCAGGTTGATTTCCAGCGGATCCGAGGAGGCTTTTTCAACCGCGTATGTCGCCGCAATTTTCTCCAGCTCGCTGAGGCGAAACAAACCTCGACTCAAGTTCAACAGCGCCCCGGAGTTGCTCTGTGCACGACCCGCCTGCAGCGTTGCCTTCTCGACTTCCTTGAGAACCTCAATCTGGCTGAACATCTGCGCCGCCCCATCCTCACAACCAGTCGGATGGGCTGCCAGTTGGAAGACCTGCTCGCGCAGCCCGACATTGTCATGGGTCGCCTGCAATACGTCCCAGACACGTTGCGTCATATCCTCGCGCACACGGCGACTGTCAGCAGCACTGGTCAATTCAGCCAGCAACAGGAACAACTCTGTCGACTCCGGATCATCCCGCAGGTTGGCCCAGACGCTACGCTTGTTGGCATCGCGGGCGGCCACCTCGTCCGGCAACCACCGCGCCCTGGCCTTCAGTTCGCTCATACGAGGCTGATCGTCGTCTACATACCCCATACCAATACCCACGTCAGCGCGGTAACGCTCGAGTGCCTCTACTGTCGTATCGGATAGCGGATTGCCGCCCAAGTCGATCGACTGGCTGAAAATGCGCGGCACCGTGAACAACCACTCGGGCAGCACGGTGATCAGGTTATCGCGCAGATCCACCTGCTCCAAGTGGGCCAACCGCCCGATGCCCGACGGCAGGTCGACGAGTCTGCTGTCCCGCAGCAACAGCGTGTGCAAGTCACGCATCCTGCTGACATCCACCAGCTTATCCAGTGGGTTATGGCTCAGGTCCAGCAGGCGCAGCGTATTCAGATCAGCCAGTTTCAGCTGGGTATACTCGGTCAGTGCAAGACGGTTATGGGGCATCGACAAGCTTTCGAGGTCGAGCATCCGCGAGAATATTTCCGGCAAGCGCGTCAGGCGGTTACGGTCCAGCGCCAGATGCCGAATGCCTTTGAAACACTTGAGGAAATACGCGACGTCATCGCCCAATCGCATGTTCTTGAGTGACACCTGACGGACATGGTCGAAACGAATGTCGGCAGGCAGCGTCGGCAACGATCCGACGCGCATTCCGTCCAGGTTCAAACTGGCAACCGACATCTGATGTTCATCCAGAGCAAAGCTTTGACGCCGCCAACAGGCTTCAATGCGCTCAGCCACCTGCTCGCGGCTGGTACGAATGTCACTCAGGCCCGGCTGTTTATCCATGCCCTGGGTATCGGTCTTCCAGTGTTTGAGCAGCGCTCGCAGATGAGTAAGCTCTGCCTTCAAACGCTTTACCGCCCTGGCCCGGGAAAGATGGTCAGCACCCAAGGCCATCAGCAGCGAAGACACTTGTGCAGTGCTGAACAAGGGGTACAAACGCTTCACCTTGCGCACCAGCGCGCGAGGGTGCGCCAATGGCCCCGTCGGCGAATCAGCCATTTCACAGGGCATCGCGTCCAGCACCGGCTCGCTGCCCCTGCTGGAAAAAGCCTCGGCGGCCAGCTCCCGTTCCCCCTTGGCCTGGGAAGCGCTCATGTAGCGCAGGCGCCAGAGATTGTTGGCCTCGTTGAGCGGCAACCCCATTGCTACGCGCTGACTGTCGGTCAGCGCGCACTCAATCGCCTGAAACAAGCCGTCCGGTCCGGAGTAAGGCCCACCTAGACTCAGGCCGTTGTCGTCGAACGTTGCAAACCCAGCGTCCGAGCTGACCACTATTCGTCGCGCACCGGCGCCATTGCTCGCGCCCAGAACCAATAAGTCACCCTGTGGCGAACCCTGGCGCAACTCAAGCCGCACCTCCCTGCCCCACCCTGATAAATGCGGCATGGACCTGACTGCCACACGCGCCGTATCCAGGCTGGCCAGCTCAGGCTGCTCAAACCCCATCAGGGCGCGGTCCAGGCGTTGCTCCCCGAGGGCACGCTGGACCGACTCGGCCAATGCCATGGGGATACGTTGATTATCGCGCAGGGTCTCGCGCTGCACCGTTGAGGTCTGGGCCATCAATTCGCGCATCAGCGTACAGGGCAGTTGCGGATAGGCACGCCTGAGCAACGCCCATTCGGGCGGTACAGGTCCGTCATGGGCCTGATACAACTGCTCGAACAACGGCCTGCAGTCAGCCTTGAGGTGTGCGAGCAACTGACGCTCCAATACGCCGCGCTCCTGATCAGCAGCAACCCCCTCTCCAAGCAGGCCGATTTTTTGTGCCTCGTCCAGCTCGGACAACAGCACATCAAACACTTTGCCCTCACGAAGCATCTGCTCAGTGAGCGTCAAACGCAGGCCTGCATTGTCAAACGGCCCACCGGTGGGGTAACGCGCCTTGACGCGGCCCTGTGCATCCAGCACCTCAAAATAGCGCCCCACCGGCCACCCGTCTAACAAGGGCAGGGCATGCATCTGCAAGGTCAAGTTTTCTACACTGGGGGACGCACCGCTTTCCAACTGCCAGATCAGATCACGAATGGACTGGTCCAGCTTGAAACGCTCATACAAATCACGAAAACGTGCGGGAAAGGGCAGGCACTCTTCGGCCTGATAGACGCCCCATTCATGGGGCATATCCATAATGGCCTTGATCTGCACAAGTTTCTTGGGATGCAGCGAAGCACCTGGGCCTGCCGGGTTCAGGCGTGAAAAGAGATACTCCTGATCCTCCCATTCGTCAGGCGTTTCGAACGCAAAACGCCAGCGTCCTTCGCCGTTGTGCAGCAACAGCGGGCGATAAGCCGTCTGCCGCAGCGGGTGGCTGGCCCGCCATCGATCCAGTTTCGAGTCAAACGCAACCCGATGTACGCAATCATTGACCTTGACGTATGAATGCCCTCCGACTTTGTAAATTCCCGTAGCGTCCGCAACCTCGTCGTCGACAAGACGCTGATCATGGAAGTACGGCGTGACATTTGCCCGCCACAGCCGCAGATTGCCATCTGTGGGGCGTACCACTTCAAACTGGCGAAAAAAGTTATCCAGGTTAAGACCGCTGCGTTTCATCGCCGAACCGACAACCTTGCTCCCCGCCGCGAACAGCACCATCGAGGTGATGTTTTGCGCTACCGCTGCCAACTGCTTGAACGCCTCTTCTTTATCGCCACGGCGCCAGTCCTCAATGCCCTCATACAGCTCGCCGAGCATCTGGCCCACCGCCACGCCAGTCATCAATAGTCCCAACTCCGGCACAACAAACCCGGCGAGGTTGAGCACTGTCAAACCGGCATCCAGGTACGCTTGCAAGCGCTGCTCGCGGGCCACCTCATCCACGTCGGCTACCGGTACCGCCAGGGTCCGCGCGTCGGCTTGGAGTTTGGCGGCGTAAGTTGCGAAAAAATGCCCCGCCAGGCTAACCGTAATGGGGGTTGCCTCCAGCGCCCCCAAGGTACGGGATTGATCGAAATGGCTGAAGAAGCCGACCCGGTCATCCTGGCTCAGGTACCGGGTAAAGAAACTACGATAAGCCGGCACTTCAAGCTTGCCCTTGAGGTAGACCTGAAAGTCATCAAACGAGGAATACTCGAACAATGGCCGCTCCGGCTCATTGGGCATGTACACCACACAGGGTTCTTGCGGGTATTGCGCAACCGAGCGGCCGGAGAACACCAGGATGCTCCACAGGCAACTGCCCTGTACATTCAGCCATTGCCAAGTGACGGGGCGCCATTCAAACAAAATCCCTGCCGCCTGAGCCTGAGACGCTGTCAGCTTGCGGTCCAGCAATTTGCACAACACCTCGTAGACACCTTGGGAAATATCTGCGCGCATCAGGGCAATGTGGGCGTCGATTTTTATATCCA
This sequence comes from Pseudomonas sp. W15Feb34, assembly GCF_023127765.1. NCBI lineage: Bacteria > Pseudomonadati > Pseudomonadota > Gammaproteobacteria > Pseudomonadales > Pseudomonadaceae > Pseudomonas > Pseudomonas sp. W15Feb34. The sequence goes on along the minus strand of NZ_SPKN01000027.1, from coordinate 82,571 downwards.
GGGTTTTCATCTGGCCGATATCGGTTGCGACATCATTGAGGTTGGGCTGATCACTCCCCAGCTTGAATACTTCACTGATGTGCTGCTGATACAGGCCACCCAGATCCAGGGCACGGCACCCCTGGGCAAACTCCAGGGGGGTTATGCCAATGACCCCGCGAGCGGCAGCCCCCAAGCGCAGCAGCGAGCCCGTCGGAAAGTGCTGCGCTCGCACTTCATCCTCGGAAAAATTCTGCATCGCCACATGCAGGAGACTGTCCTGCACCAGCCTCACCGTTTTCACATATTTCAATGGCAAGACTTCTTTCTCGTACTCGTTTACAGCACGCACCAAAAGATCTTTTTTCGGATCCACGGTCAGTTGCCATCGGGTCTGACAGTAAGCCTTGAGCCGCTCACTGCAAAACTCATCCAGTGCTTGCAAAGGCTTCAATTGCTCGGCGACAACTGCCTGGGCATCTGCAACCCGTGCGGCATCTCTGGTCAGTGCGTCCAACACGCCAGGCGGTGCGTTGACCATCCAGCCCGGCAGTTGCTTTTGCAACACCTGGGCCTTGTCCAAATCACCCGTCATTTCCAGTAAGGCGGATTGCAGTTGCCGCTGGGTCAATTGGTTCAGTTTGCTGTTCAAATCGTCCTGCGGGCGCATCAGCAATGTCCTTTATTGCCTATAAATCAAGCTATTACGATACCGCAGCAACTTGCACAGAATTAACGCTGATAGTTGATGGATTGCAGGCCGGACGCAGCAGCTATTTCCATGCAAAACCTATGGGGCTACCACCTGGAATCGGCCCTGAGCGCCGCGATCGGCTAGAATGGCCGCCTTGTCTTTGCCTGCTGTATGTCTATGAGCCGCCCATGACCCCCATCACCCACGCCCAGCTCGACTGGGATGACCAAGGTCGCCCGCATTCGCGGGTGTTCGACGACGTGTACTTCTCCGACCAGTCGGGCCTTGCAGAAACCCGCTATGTGTTCCTGGAGCAGAACCGCTTGCAGGAGCGCTTTGCTGGCTTGCCAGCGGGCGGGCGGCTGGTGATCGGCGAAACCGGCTTCGGCACGGGTTTGAATTTTCTCTGCGCCTGGCAATTGTTTGAGCAACACGCACCGGCCGGCGCGCGCCTGCACTTTGTCAGCGTGGAAAAATATCCGCTGAGCCATGCCGACCTGCAACGCGCCCTCGCCCTCTGGCCTGAACTGCAACCCTTGGCCGAACAACTCTTGGCGCAATACATCGCCATTCACCAAGGCTTCCAACGCCTGGTACTGGATAACGGCCGCGTGGTCCTGACCCTGTTGATCGGCGATGCTCTGGAGCAATTGCCGCAACTGGATGCGCAGATCGACGCCTGGTTTCTGGACGGTTTCGCCCCGGCGAAAAACCCCGATATGTGGACCGCCGAACTGTTCGCTGAACTGGCGCGCCTGGCCGCTCCGGGCTCGACCATCAGCACCTTTACCAGCACCGGCTGGGTACGGCGCCTGATCAACGCCGCGGGCTTCAAGATGAAGCGCACGCCGGGCATCGGGCATAAGTGGGAGATCCTGCGTGGAGAGTTTCTCGGCTGGCCCGACGAGACGCCGCCGCCCGCAAAAAGCAAACCCTGGTTCGCTCGCCCCCCAGCCATCGACGGTGAACGCCACGCCATGGTTATTGGCGGTGGCCTGGCCGGTTGCGCAACGGCTGCCAGCCTGGCCGCCCGTGGTTGGCGCGTCAGCTTGCTGGAACGCCATGCCGGCCTGGCGCAGGAAGCCTCGGGCAACCCTCAGGGCGTGCTGTACCTCAAGCTGTCGGCCCATGGCACCGCATTGTCCCAACTGATACTCAGCGGTTTCGGCCACACCCGCCGCCTGCTGGAGCACTTGCACCGTGGCGTGGATTGGGATGGCTGTGGTGTGTTGCAACTGGCGTTCGACGCCAAGGAAGGCCAGCGCCAGGCCCAACTCGCCGACGCCTTCGCACCGAGCCTGCTGCACCTGCTCGACCGCGAGCAGGCGCAACAACAGGCTGGAATCCAACTGGCCCACGGCGGCCTGTTTTTCCCCGAGGGCGGCTGGGTGCATCCACCCGCACTGTGCCAGTGGCAGGCGACGCATCCGCTGATTGAGGTGCTCAGCCACCATGAGGCGCTTGAACTGGACCGGCACGACGACCAGTGGCACGCTCGCGCCGGCGATCGCGTGCTGGCCAGCGCCAGCGTGGTGGTGCTCGCCGGGGCGGCGGAGATCAAGCGTTTCCCCTTGAGCGCAGACATACCGCTCAAGCGTATTCGCGGGCAGATCACCCGGCTCGCACAAACCCCAGCCAGTGAGGCCCTTACTACTGTGGTCTGTGCCGAGGGTTACGTCGCACCAGCCCGCCTTGGTGAACATACCCTGGGCGCCAGTTTTGACTTCAACAACCAAGACCTCACACCCACGCTCGCTGAACACACCGGCAACCTGGAGATGCTGCGCGAGATCTCCACAGACCTGCTGCAGCGCCTGGGCGCCGATCGCCTGGCGGCCGAACAGTTGGAAGGGCGTGCCGCGTTTCGCTGCACCAGCCCCGATTACCTGCCGATCGTCGGGCCGCTGGCCGACCATGAAGCGTTCCAGCAGGCTTATGCCGTGCTGGGCAAAGACGCCCGGCAAGTACCGGATACGCCGTGCCCCTGGCTGCCCGGGCTGTACCTCAACAGTGGCCATGGCTCCCGCGGCCTGATCACTGCCCCCCTGTGCGGCGAACTCCTGGCCGCCTGGCTGAATGACGAACCGCTGCCGGTACCGGCCAGCGTGGCCGCGGCTTGCCACCCCAACCGGTTTACCCTGCGCGCTCTGGTTCGAGGCCAGGCCGCAGCCCGTAAAGAGCGGGATTGATGGCTAGGCGGCCATCTGCCTTATAACTTATCGGTCTAAAACTCCACGCATAGCACTGGGTCAGTTTCTGGGTACGCGCCGTTTGGCGTATTGAGTATTGACCCCTCCCCAACGGAAAAACCGGTAAGGAACTTATGTGTGGATTAGCTGGCGAGTTACGCTTTGATCATCAACCTGCCGACCTGGCAGCCGTAGAACGCATCACTCATCACCTCGCCCCCCGTGGCCCCGACGCATGGGGCTTCCACGCCCAAGGGCCGATTGCCCTGGGCCACCGCCGCCTGAAAATCATGGACCTGTCGGACGGCTCCGCGCAGCCGATGGTTGACGCCCAACTGGGGTTGTCCCTGGCGTTCAATGGCGCGATCTATAACTTCCCGGAACTACGAGAAGAGCTGGAAGCCCTGGGCTACGCCTTCTATTCCGGCGGTGATACCGAAGTGCTGCTCAAGGGCTACCACGCCTGGGGCGAAGCACTGCTGCCCAAGCTCAACGGCATGTTTGCCTTCGCCATTTGGGAACGTGACGCCCAACGTCTGTTCATCGCCCGTGACCGCTTGGGCGTAAAACCTTTGTACCTGTCGCGCACCGGCCAGCGCCTGCGTTTTGCCTCGGCGTTACCGGCGTTGCTCAGGGGCGGCGACATCAACCCGATCCTCGATCCGGTCGCTCTCAACCACTACCTGAATTTCCACGCCGTGGTCCCCGCGCCGCGCACACTGTTGGCGGGCATTGAAAAGCTGCCGCCCGCCAGCTGGATGCGCATTGATGCCAGCGGCAAGACCGAACAGAAAACCTGGTGGACCCTGCCTTACGGGCCCCATGAGGATGAAAAACACCTGACGCTGGAAGACTGGACCGACCGCGTGCTCGACAGCACCCGCGAAGCCGTGGCCATCCGCCAACGCGCCGCCGTGGATGTGGGCGTGCTGCTCTCCGGTGGCGTCGACTCGAGCATGCTCGTCGGCCTGCTGCGTGAAGTCGGTGTGCAGGACCTGTCCACGTTCTCCATCGGTTTTGAAGACGCCGGTGGCGAGCGCGGCGACGAATTCCAGTACTCGGACCTGATCGCCAAGCATTACGGCACCCGCCACCATCAACTGCGCATCGCCGAAAGCGAGATCATCGAGCAACTGCCAGCGGCGTTCCGCGCCATGAGCGAGCCGATGGTCAGCCATGACTGCATCGCGTTCTACCTGTTGTCGCGGGAAGTCGCCAAGCATTGCAAGGTGGTGCAGAGCGGCCAGGGCGCCGACGAATTGTTCGCCGGTTACCACTGGTACCCGCAGGTGGATGGCGCAAGCGACCCGTATGCCGCGTACCGCGAGGCGTTTTTCGACCGCAGCTACGATGACTACGCGGCCACCGTCGCACCGAAATGGTTGACCGCCAACGACGCTGCCGGCGACTTTGTGCGCGAACATTTTGCCATGCCGGGCGCGGAAGCCGCCGTAGACAAGGCCCTGCGCCTGGACAGCACGGTGATGCTGGTGGACGACCCAGTCAAACGCGTCGACAACATGACCATGGCCTGGGGCCTGGAAGCCCGGACACCGTTCCTCGACTACCGCCTGGTAGAACTCTCGGCCCGCGTACCGGGCAAGTTCAAACTGCCCGATGGCGGCAAACAGGTGCTCAAAGAGGCCGCGCGCCGGGTGATCCCCAGCGAAGTCATCGACCGTAAAAAAGGTTACTTCCCGGTCCCCGGCCTCAAGCATTTACAAGGCGACACCCTGAACTGGGTGCGCGAGTTGCTGCTGGACCCGAGCCAGGACCGTGGCCTGTTCAACCCGGCCATGCTCGATCGCCTGCTGACGGACCCTCAGGGTCAACTGACCCCATTGCGCGGCTCCAAGCTGTGGCAACTGGCGGCGCTGAACCTGTGGCTCAGCGAACAAGGAATCTGATCCATGAAACCTAACGCCGCGGCGTATAGCCAACGCTTGATCAAAGGCCAGGCGCCGACCTACGAGCGCCTGCAGGCCCGGCTTGCCGAAGACGGCAGCCCGCAAGGTCCCGAACCGATTGCCGTGCATTGCGGTTGGGGGCGCTTGTTGATCGGGCATACGTTTCCCGACCCTGCCAGCCTTGCCCTGGAGCTGCTCAACGAACAGCCCGGCGAACGTGATATCGCTCTGTATGTGGCCGCGCCCCAGCAAATCCTCGGGATCGACCCGCAGCAGTTATTCCTCGACCCGTCAGACACCTTGCGCCTGTGGTTCAGTGACTACCGCCCCGCCACCCGTGTGTTTCGCGGTTTTCGGATCCGTCGCGTACAGAGCGAAGCCGACTGGCACGCCGTCAACTTGCTGTATCAGGGCCGCGGCATGTTGCCCGTCGACGTAGAACGCCTCACACCGCGCCATCAAGGCGGCCCGGTGTATTGGCTGGCGGAAGACGAAGACAGCGGCGCCGTGATCGGCAGCGTGATGGGCCTCAACCATCAGAAAGCCTTTCACGACCCGGAAAACGGTTGCAGCCTGTGGTGCCTGGCGGTAGACCCACAGTGCACCCGCCCAGGCGTGGGTGAAGTGCTGGTGCGCCACCTGGTGGAACACTTCATGAGCCGTGGCTTGAGCTACCTGGACCTGTCGGTGCTGCACGATAACCGCCAGGCCAAGAGCCTTTACGCCAAGCTGGGTTTTCGCGCACTGACCACCTTTGCGATCAAGCACAAGAACGGCATCAACCAGCCGCTGTTTCTCGGCCCGGGGCCGCAGGCGGGGTTCAATCCGTATGCACGAATCATTGTCGAAGAAGCCCATCGGCGCGGTATCGATGTGCAGGTGGATGACGCCGATGCCGGGCTGTTCACCCTCAGCCACGGCGGGCGCCGCGTGCGGTGCCGCGAGTCGCTGAGCGATTTGACCAGCGCCATCAGCATGACCCTTTGCCAGGACAAGAGCCTGACCCACAAGGTGCTCAAGGCCGCTGGCCTGAAGTTGCCTGCGCAGCAGTTGGCAGGCAGTGCCGACGACAACCTGGAGTTTCTGGACGAGCACCAGCGCGTGGTGGTCAAGCCGTTGGATGGCGAACAAGGCCAGGGCGTGGCGGTGGACCTGCGAACGATCGAGGAGGTGCAGCAAGCCATCGAAACGGCACGCCAGTTCGACAGCCGCGTACTGCTCGAAAGCTTTCACGAGGGCTTGGACCTGCGCATCCTGGTGATCGGTTTCGACGTAGTCGCCGCCGCGATTCGCCGCCCCGCCGAAGTGATCGGCGACGGTCAGCATTCGATTCGTGCATTGATCCAAGCGCAAAGCCGACGTCGTCAGGCCGCCACCGATGGCGAAAGCAAGATCCCCCTGGACGGCGAGACCGAGCGCACGCTCAAGGCCGCCGGCTACGACTACGACAGCATCCTGCCCCGCGGCCAGACCCTGGCCGTGCGGCGAACTGCCAACCTGCATACCGGCGGTTGTCTGGAAGACGTCACCGCCATCCTGCACCCGACGCTGGTGGACGCCGCCGTGCGCGCCGCCCGTGCCCTGGATATTCCCATGGTCGGCCTGGACCTGATGGTGCCGGCGGCCGACCAACCGGAGTACGTGTTTATCGAAGCCAACGAACGGGCCGGGCTGGCCAACCATGAACCGCAACCAACTGCAGAGAAGTTTGTGGATTTGTTGTTTCCACACAGTCAACCGGCCGCTTGAGGCTTGTGTTGAATGTGAAACCGCTATCGGGGGCAAGCCCCCTCCCACATTTTCCTGTGTTCACACATCAAGGGTGGGAGGGGGCTTGCCCCCGATGAGGCCGGCACTGGCAACGAATCTCTCAACCCTATCATCGAAACCATCGATGCCCTCAACTCATCAGGAGTTTCCATGACCAGAACCATCCCAGAACCCGATCTCGCCTACCTGCAAAAAGTGCTGCTGGAGATGCTCGCCATTCCCAGCCCCACCGGATTTACTGACACCATCGTGCGCTACGTCGCCGAACGCCTGGAAGAACTTGGCATCCCGTTTGAAATGACCCGGCGCGGCACTATTCGCGCCACCCTCAAGGGCCAGAAAAACAGCCCTGACCGTGCCGTCTCTGCGCACCTGGACACCATCGGCGCCGCCGTGCGAGCGATCAAGGACAACGGCCGCCTGACCCTGGCACCGGTGGGCTGCTGGTCGAGCCGCTTTGCCGAAGGCAGCCGGGTCAGCCTGTTCACCGATAACGGTGTCATCCGCGGCAGCGTATTGCCGTTGATGGCGTCCGGGCATGCGTTCAACACCGCCGTGGATGAAATGCCGGTCAGTTGGGACCATGTGGAACTGCGCCTGGACGCCTACTGCGCCACTCGTGCCGACTGTGACTCCCTAGGCATCAGCGTCGGTGACTATGTAGCGTTCGACCCACTGCCGGAGTTCACCGAAAGCGGGCATATCAGCGCCCGTCACCTGGACGACAAAGCTGGGGTCGCCGCCCTGCTCGCCGCGCTCAAGGCAATCGTCGACAGTGGCGAACCGCTGCTGATCGACTGCCACCCGCTGTTCACCATCACCGAGGAAACCGGCAGTGGCGCAGCGGCCGCCCTGCCCTGGGATGTCAGCGAGTTTGTCGGCATCGACATCGCCCCGGTCGCCCCCGGCCAGCACTCCAGCGAACACGCGGTGAGCGTGGCGATGCAGGACTCCGGCGGGCCGTACGACTATCACCTGTCGCGGCACTTGCTGCGCCTGGCCGCCGATAACGACTTGCCGGTGCGCCGCGATCTGTTCCGCTATTACTTCAGCGATGCGCACTCAGCAGTCACCGCCGGCCATGACATTCGCACCGCCCTGCTGGCCTTCGGTTGCGATGCCACCCACGGCTACGAGCGTACCCATATCGACAGCCTGGCCGCCCTGAGTCGCTTGCTGGGCGCCTATATCCTCAGCCCGCCGGTCTTTGCCAGCGATGCACAACCGGCCCAAGGTTCCCTGGATCGGTTCAGTCATCAGATCGAGCATGAAACGCAAATGGAGAGCGACACCCGCGTGCCGTCGGTGGACAGCCTGGTCGGAAACAAGTCCTGACGCCGGCGACAGCTGCTACTGGCAACATAGGTCCCGGCGCAGTAGCATCGCCGGGACCTGACACCTGAGGCTTGTATGCTGATTCCCTACGATGCACTTGAAGTCGACACCCTGACCCGCCTCATCGAAGACTTCGTCACCCGCGACGGCACTGACAATGGCGACGATACGCCGCTGGAAACCCGCGTGCTGCGCGTACGCCAGGCACTGACCAAGGGCCAGGCGCTGATCGTCTTCGACCCCGAGAGCGAGCAATGCCAACTGATGCTCAAGCACGATGTGCCCAAGCATCTGTTCGACTGAAAACCCCGCCTAAGGATTGGGTACCGACACGGGATGCGTGACGGGCCCCTGGCGTTCGCGGATCTTCTGGTAAACCTCGGCGCGGTGCACATTGACGCCCACGGGGGCGTCGATACCGAATTTCACGTGGGTGCCGTTCACTTCGAGAATATAGACGGTGATGTCATCGCCAATAGCGATGGCTTCGCCTATGGTGCGGCTTAAGACCAGCATGGCGTGTGTCCTTTTCAAGTAGCAGGACCTGGACCATGCGCCCTTGGAAATGGACCGGCAATGGCTTGCTGGAAAATCAGGCATTACCTACACAGGTAGGTAATTTGCCTGACAGACTCCATCCAAATCAGCCCTTAACGACCTGCGCCTTCGCGCGCATCTTGTCGGCCATCAGCGTCATTTCGTCATACAGCAACTGCGGGTTTTTCTGCTTCAGGGCCCAGGCCATGCGCCCTTGCTCATGGGGCAGGATCATGAATTCGCCCGCGGCCACGCGGTGGTAGATGTAATCGGCGATATCGGTCGCCGAAATAGGTGAACTTTCAAGCAACTTGCCCACCTGCGCCTTCATGGCCGGGGTCGGCCCACGGAAGGAGTCGAGCAGGTTGGTCTGGAAAAACGATGGGCACACCACGTGCACGCCCACTTCCTGCTGCTTGAGCTCGACCAGCAGGCTTTCCGACAACGCCACTACGCCGGCCTTGGCCACGTTGTAGTTGCTCATGGCCGGCCCCTGCATCAATGCAGCCATCGACGCGATGTTGATGATCCGGCCCTTGCTCTTCTCCAACAGCGGCAGGAACGCCTTGCAGCCCTTGACCACGCCCATCAGATTGATTGCGATCTGCCAGTCCCAATCCTCCAGGGACAGTTCGGCGAAGAACCCACCCGAGGCCACGCCTGCGTTGTTGACGATCACATCAATGCCGCCGAGCTTGACCTCGCACGCCTGGGCAAACGCGGTGAGCTGGCTGTAGTCGCGCACGTCGCAGCGTTGGATAAACCCTTCACCCCCCGCCTCGCGCACAAGTTTGAGGGTCTCCTGCAAACCGGGCTCACTGACATCCGACAACGCCAACTGCCAGCCCTCACTGGCCCAGCGCAGAGCGATTTCACGACCCAGGCCGGACCCGGCGCCAGTGATCATCATGCGGTTTTGCATAGGAAGTAGCCTTGTGGTTTACCGAAGAAGTGACCGGCAGTGTAGCGAAGGTTTTTCCCGCACCCACGCACCATCAGATTGATGAATGCCCCAGGCAAACCGTGGGCCGGGTCGCAGGCACGCATATAGCCCAAGTTCAATTTTTTTCAACTGATTAGTTCAAGTTGCGCACGGGTTAAAAGAAATAAGCAACTAATCAAAATGTTTTAGAAAAACAATGAATTTTCTGCGAAGTGCATGAGTCGGAATGGTTAAGACGTCCCGATGCACATGGACGAGATAACGGTCAAACAGCCGGTTTTTGCACAGAACCTATAAGGAATAAAACCATGAGCCTCATTCTAATCATTATCCTGATCCTTCTGTTGGTCGGCGGCCTGCCAGTGTTCCCGCACTCGCGTAACTGGGGTTACGGACCGTCGGGTATCCTGGGTGTGGTGCTGGTCGTCCTGCTGGTGCTGTTGTTGCTCGGCAAGATATAAAAGCCAGGACAAAAAAAGAGGCCTCGATCGAGGCCTCTTTTTTATTGCCGGTCAGTTAGTCCGGCTTACCATCTACAACACCTGCGGTGTTATCCAGCAGGCTCTTGGTAGCGGTCTGCAGGAACGACTCAAGTTTCTGCTTGAGCGCAGCTTCGTCCGGCGACTCAGGGATCACCTTGCCAGTCGGTTCGGCGCCCAGGGTGTATTCCCACAACTTGGGTGGCATTTCCTTGGGCAATACCAGTACGCGGTCAGCGGTAAGCAAGGCCACGGTCTGGTCGCTGCCCGATGGCTTGATCACGCCGAAGCCCTTGTCGCCTTCCGGCAGGTTCAACAGGTCACGCCCCCAGCACTGGTGCAATGTGTCACCACCCAGGCGGCCCATGATGGTCGGCACGATGTCGATCTGGGTGCCCACGGTGTGGTCACGTACGCCGAACTTTTCCTGCATGCCAGGTGCGATCATCAGCATCGGCACGTTGAAGCGGCCCAGGTCCATTTCGGTGATCTGTTGCTCGTTGCCGAAACCGTGGTCGCCCACAATCACGAACAGCGTTTCCTTGAAGTACGGCTCCTTGCGGGCCTTTTCAAAGAACTGGCCCAGGGCCCAGTCAGAGTAGCGCATGGCCGTCAAATGCTCGTTGAGGCTGCCACGGTCGGTGACTTTTTCAACCGGCAATGGCGTCGGCAACGCGTACGGGGTGTGGTTGGACAAGGTTTGCAGCAATGCGTAGAACGGCTTGCCGCCTTCACGGGCTTTGAGTTCCTCCAGGCCACGGTTGAACATGTCCTGGTCGGACACGCCCCATGTCGGGTCGGAGAACACCGGGTCGACAAAGTCATTACGGCCGATGAAGTTGGTCATGCCCTGGTTGCTGAAGAAGCCCGACTGGTTGTCCCAGGCGAAATCGCCGTTGTAGACATACACATCGTCGAAATCACGCGCACTGAGCAACTGCGGCAGGCCCGACAACTTGTGGCTGCCTTCCGGGGTCTGCATCAGGTATTCGAAGCCCGGCAGGTTCGGGAAGCAGGCCATGGTGGCGAACATACCCTGGTGGGTGTGGGTACCGTTGGAGAAGAAGCGGTCGAACAGCAAGCCTTCCTTGGTCAGCTTGTCGAAGTACGGCGTGATATTGCCCGGACGCCCCAACGCGCCTACCGAGTGACCGGCGAAGCTTTCCATCAGGATCACTACGACGTTCTTGATCGGCAGGGTTTTCTCGGCCGGCGGCGTGAAATCACGGCGCACGGCAGCGGTGTCGGTATCCACCAGTTTTTCGCTCGGCAACACCAGCATGTCGCGCACGGTCTGGGTGGCCAGCGGTTGTTCGAGGGTGGCTTTCCAGATGTTGGCACGGTCTTCACCGAACCGCGCCTTGGCCGCCGCGATCAGCGACAGGGTGCCATTGAGGCCCAACTGGTTGGCGAAGTTCGAATCGGTGGTGTAGACATCCCCCCAACGCAATGGCGGGCCCTGACGCAGGGTGCCGCGAATGGCGACCACGGCGACCAGCAGGCAAACCACGAATACAGCGATGCGGCTGTACCACGGAGCCACCTGGCGCGTGCTGATCGTACCGCCGCTGAACGGGCCACGCGGGCGCGTTGCACGGTCGGCGCCCTTGAAGGCCATGCTCAGGATCAGCGTGCCCACGGCCCAGGCCAGCAGGTAGCGCACCACCGGGAAACCGTACCAGAGCATGCTCATCACGGTTTTCGGGTCTTCCTTCACATACTGGAAGACCAGGCCGTTGAGGCGCTGGTGGAATTCACGGTAGAAGTCCATTTCCATCAGCCCCAGGAACAAGGCGATGCTGGACACGACGGTCAGCCACAAACGGAAGAAACCCCGTGCCGCCATGGCCCGTACACTGAACAACGCCAGCAGCAACGGGATCAGCAGGTACATCACCAAGCGGATATCCAGGCGCAGGCCATTGGCAAACGCTTCCAGGAACGTCGAGGCCGGCGTGTCCAGGATCATCTCGCGGTTGTAGACCAGCAACGCCAGGCGCAGCAGGGAGAACATCACCATCATGACCAGTGCGCAGAGCAGCGTGTACGCCAGATGGGATTTGACGGTCGGTTGCAGCAGGCGATTTGAAGCTCGCTGCTGATTCAGGGCGTCCGGGTTTGCCATGTCGTTTTAGGACCCATTGGAAGTTTAAGTTGCGAAATAATGCAGTGGCGTCCGCCCTCGCCCAGGCTGGCTGGGGTAAGCGGTTTACGCGGTGGCACAAATGGTGCCCGATCAAGGCCGGCAAGGCTATTAATTACTGAACGTGCAACCTTGTCGTGTCTTTAAAGGCCCCAGGGATAGAGCCTTGGCAGGCGAATAAAGCCGGCGAATTGTCTTGGATGGAATGTGAAAATTCTGTACAGCGAATATTTCGATACACAAATTTTTCGAACAAATGTGGGAGGGGGCTTGCTCCCGATAGCGGTGTGTCAGTGAGCTTATTTGTCACTGATCCACCGCTATCGGGAGCAAGCCCCCTCCCACATTGACTGCGCCGACTCCAGGAGGAGTGAGGCGCTCAGATCCGCACGTTACCGCGTGGCCCAGCGATAGCCCAGATAATCAGACCCAGTACCGGCAACAGCAGGATCAACAGGATCCACAGCACTTTGGCGCCCGTACTTGCGCCGCTTTTGAACACGTTGATGATCGCCCAGATATCCAGCGCGAGGATGATCAGGCCAATCAGGCCGTTGAAAGTGGAACCCATGGTGTCGCTCCTAAGTGAGGGCATGCACTTGTAGGATAGTCAGCCTTGGCGGGGGTTCCGTTTTAATTTCAGACGTGCACGGCGATCTTCAATGCCTCAAGCGACGGCTCAGCCTTGATGCCGACTTCAACGCACAGTTGCAGCACGCGCGGCAGGTCGTTGCCGAATACCAATACGGCCTGGATCTCATCATCGAGCAACTGACTGAAGTTCATCAGCACATAACCGCCGTCTTCCGGGCTCAAGGCGCTCATCTGAATCTGGATGCGGTTCAACGCGGTCAGGTCTTCAGTCTTGGTCAATTGCTTGGGCTTGAGATTGAACGCCACGCCCGGACCAAACGAGGCGACGATCTGCGCGAACAGGTCGCCGTAGGTATCAGCCTGAAACAACACCGTGTCGGGCAGGCTGCCGACCACCACCCACTCCCCCAGCGGTATCGGGAAGCTGTCGTCGTAGTTGATATCCGGGTTAGCCGCCAGGAAAGCGGCCGGGTCTGCGTAGGCTTGCGCCGCTTCGTCGGCAATACGTGCCACTTCGTCCTCAGCCATGACGCCGGCGCTGATTTTGCTGATGAGTTCGACGAGGGCGGTTTTCATGGGCGATCCTGTAGCGGGCGGGTTTTCGAGGGCGCGTAGCCTACACCAGTTTCTGCAACTGCGCCGCCGTATCCACCGCGCCCATGGTCTGTGCCGCAGCCAGTGCTGTGGCACCTTGAGCGTCGGTAGCCTTGGGATTGGCGCCTTGACCGAGCAGGTATTCGACCATTTCAACGCGGTTGAACATCGCCGCCATCATCAACGCCGTACGCCCGTCCGATGAGGCCGCCTCAACCGGCGTACCGCCTTCGATCAGGGCCCTAACCACCGGCAGGTTGCCTTTGAACGCCGCGCCGGCAATCGGCAACTGGTTCTTGTCATTGGCGATCAAGGGGTCGGCCTTGAATTCCAGCAGTACTTTTACCGCCTCGGCGTGTCCGTGGTAGGCCGCGAGCATCAACAAGGTGTCGCCATTGTGGTTACGAAAGTTGGCTGGCAAGCCCTTGGTCAACAACGCAGCGAGCATGGCTGCATCGCCGCGGCGGGCCACGTCGAAGACCTGCTCGGCAAATTCGGCGGCTTCGTCTTCGGTCATTTGTTTAGGCTGATCTGACATGGGGGCTCCTTGCTGAGGCGGCTTGTGTAACTGAATAAGGCGCCCAGTGTCGCGATGGAGTTCCCCCCTGTCATGGCTTTTTTGTCAAAAGCCGCCATAGCCAGAATCAATAACGAAAGTGCCCGCCCTGGATCTGCGCCAATAATTGCCCGGTAACCGGCACGTAGCTCTGCGAACCTGGCAGCCAGGCGTACACCGGGTCATTGCCGGCCTTGGCGGGGTCGAATGCTTCCTCTTTGAGTTTCATTTTCTGGTACTTGAAGGTGCCGGTGGTTTCCATTTTTACCTTGATCCGCAGGAACAGCGGCACCGCATAGTGCGGCAACTGGCCGTGGGCAAATTGCAGCAGTTCGCGCATGTCCAGGGCGGCCAGAGACTCACTCGGGGTGATGGCGACCATGCCAGCACGGCCATTGGTGTTCGCGATCTCGACACCATAAGCCACCACTTCGGCGATTTGCGGGTGTTGCAGCAGCACGTTTTCCACTTCGGTGGTCGAGACGTTTTCACCCTTCCATCGGTAGGTGTCCCCCAGGCGATCGACAAATTGCGCATGACCGAAGCCGATGCTGCGTACCAGATCGCCAGTATTGAAATACCGGTCGCCCTTCTCGAACACGTCGCTGATCACCACTTTGCGATTTTTTTGCGGGTCGGTGTAGCCATCGAACGGTGACTTTTCATCGATCTTCGCCAGCAACAAGCCCTGCCCGCCCGTTGAGACCTTGTGCATGAACCCATCACTGCCGCGCAACGGTTCACCTGTGTCAGGGGCGTAATCCACCAATGCCCAATGCTGCAGGCAAAAGCCGATGGTGTTGTCAAAATTCAGCACGTTGGTAAAACCGATATTGCCGTCACTGGCCGCATACAGTTCGCAAATATGCTCCACCTCATAGCGCTGTTTGAACTGCGCCCATACACCGGGGCGCAGGCCATTGCCGACCATCTTGGTCACGCGGTTATCGCGATCCTGTTCGCTGAGGGGCTGGTCGAGCAAATAGCGGCATAACTCACCGACATAGCCGAGGGTGGTTGCGTTGAACTTGCGCGCATCCTCCCAGAACTGGCTGGCGCTGAACTTGCGCCGAATGGCGAAGCCGGACGCGCCGATAATGGCCGAGCCCCAGCACACGCACAAACCGGTGCCGTGGTACAGCGGCAAGGTGCAATAGAGAACGTCGTGCGGTGCCATGTCCAGGGCAATCCTGCCGAAGCTCACAGCGGTTTTGGTCCAGCGCCCATGCTTCATGATGCCGGCCTTGGGCAAGCCGGTGGTGCCGGAGGTGTAGATATAGAAGCAGGGATCGTTGTAGGAAATCTGCGCGCAGATCGCAAGGTTGTCCACCGGGTGCCCGGCACTGGCCGCCATCAGGTCGATGTAGCCCTCAGGAACTGCGCCATCGGGTTGATCCGCCACAAACCAAGTGCGCTCGGCCGGGATCTGCACCTGATCGCGCACCGCTGCGTAGGCGCTCAGCAACTCTGCCCCCACCACAATGGCAACCGGGTCGACCAGCGTCAGGCTGTGCACCAGCGTCCCCTGGGTTTGCGACGTATTGAGCATGGCGCAGACGCCGCCCAGCTTGGCCACGGCCAACACGTTGAGCAGCAACTCGGGGCGATTTTCAATTAACAGCGCTACCACGTCGCCTTTGCGAATGCCCTGGTCATGCAGGTGATGGGCGATGCGATTGGCCTGCTGATTGGCGTCGCGATAGCTGATCACCTGGTCAGCGTAAAGCAGCGCGGCACCGTCAGGATTGCGCAAGGTCGCTTGCTCGAAATGCCAGCCCAGGCCGCAGGATTGCCTGGGGTCGGTGACATTGGCCGCGCGCATGCCGCGTACCACACGCGGGAGCGCCCGAACGATGGCAGGCACCTTTCGCAGCATCATGCCCCAGGTAATCATGTCGTTTTGCCGATGGCTCATGGCGGGACTTCCTTTTTCTTATTTTTGGTCGAGTCCAGATACATGACGAGCCCGTAGGCACTCGCCAATGCGTTACAGGAAAATACGTCAGCCCTTCTTGGGCTGTACACGCGGGATTTGAAAAGTTTTGTATCCCAAAGGGCAGTCGCCGCAGGCAACGGAATTTTCCGGCAAAAAAGGCGGTCAATAGCTGTAAGGCAAGCCCGACACCTTCGCAAAGGCGCCGACTAAATAACGCAAAATGCAGGATGCACGATGGCCTTTCATGCAAATTGCACGAAAATGAAAATTCGATTGTTTTATAAGTATCTGATTTTTAAAGACTTTTTTCTTTAAGCAATACTGGCACAATCACTGCACCTATCACTCCATGCTTGCCAACTTGAGCCAATGGAGCTGATAGACATGAGCCTGATCCAAGATAAATTCGCTTCGGTATTCTCCAACTACGACGTCACCACCCAGCCACGTCCTGACGGTGGGATCCTGTTGACCCTGCGCAACAGCGAAGGTAAACAGGTCAAGCGCTCGATCTCGTACCAGCAATTGCACACCGCCGATCAATTGACCTGGGTCATCAGCGCCATTCGCCGTGACCTGGCCGAACAAGCCAGCGAGCTGCCGCAGATTTCCATGCTGCAAAGCCAGAACCGCTTTGCGCTGCCGACCTACCATTCGGCATAAGCGACAGACATGAAAAGGGCCGCGACGCCGTTGAGCGTCGCGGCCCTTTTTTGTGCCTTCAGCACAAGCCTTGGCGAGTGGCTTCGTTTTTCGCCTGTACCCGGTTGGTCACGTCCAGCTTGCCGTAGATATTGCGCAGATGAAACTTCACCGCCGCTTCGGAGGTGCCGCGAATCTGGCTGATCTCCCAGATGGTCTTGCCCTCGGAAGCCCACCGCAGGATTTCCAGCTCCGTTGGGGTCAGGGGCTTGCCGGACAAGTTCAGGCGTTTTCTGATAGCCGTCGGCACGCTATCGATGGGGGCACACGTCTGCTCTGGGCTGCTCATCGCTCTCTCCTTATATCTGCTGATGCGGCACCGCCTTTCGGACTCCTCCTATTGACAGATGACATAAACATTGGCGCCGCACAGAGAGTTACATAACCAGCGGAGTGAAAGCGTACAACACAGAACAAACAGCTTCGCCCTACGAATATTCAGGCGTTTTCCCACAACAAGTTCCAACTTGCCCGGGTTGAACATTTAGATATTTATGCTTAGTCGTCCAACCCTGGAAAACGCGCGGCAATGTTATCTGCGCTGAACGTCGGCACCTCGCCCTGGGCGGTGTTGAACAAACGCAGCGCCACCAAGTGCGGGTTCTCGCCGATGTCGAGCCAGTGCGACATACCCGCCGGGATAACCAACAGGTCATTTTTCTCGGCGCGCACGCCGTATACATAATCACCCACATGCAGCATGAACAGGCCCTGGCCGGCGATGAAGAAATACGCGTTATCTTCACGATAGGTGCGCTCTACCAGGAACGGGTCACGCAATTCATGCATCTGGGGATGGTCGCCCGTCACGCTGATCACCTTCGCCGTGGCATAGCCGAGCGCATCGATCTGTGGACGGTACGCCGCGATCATTTGCGCGTCACTGGCGCCTTTCTCGATAACGCTGGGCTGCCAACGTTCAAAGCCTATGCGGTGTTCGGCCAGGGTCGACTGGATGTCGTCGAAATGGGTCAGCACCTTGTTGGGTGTGTCCGCGGTGGCGATGTGGTAAACGGCTACGTAACTCATTGCACGGTTCCTTGATTCGGCTCTTGCAATCGAAGGCCAATGATAATGGCGGCGGCCAGCGCAGCGACGCTGGCGATACTGAACGTCAGGGTCGGGCCCAGCAGGTTCCAGCTATAACCGGAATACAGGGCGCCGAGGGCACCGCCAGTACCGGCCAAGGCAGCGTACAGGGCTTGGCCCTGGCCTTGCTGACGGTCACCGAAGCTGCGCTGCACAAAGGCAATCGCCGCCGCGTGAAAACTGCCGAATGTGGCTGCGTGCAGGAGCTGCGCCAACAGCAACACCCAGAAAAATTCGGCAAAGGAGCCCAGCAGCAACCAGCGCAGCGCCGCCAGCACAAAGCTGGCCAGCAGCACCCGGCGCACCGAAAAACGCGCCAGGATACGGCTCATGGCCAGGAACATCAGGACCTCCGCCACCACCCCCAGGGCCCACAACATCCCGATCACGCCACGGCTGTAGCCCAAGTGTTCCAAGTGCAGAGTGAGGAAGGTGTAATACGGGCCATGGCTCATTTGCATCAATGCCACGCAGGCATAGAACGCCAGCACCCCGGGACTGCGCAATTGCTTGAGGAAACCGTCACCAGCCAAGCGATTGCCGTGGCTGGCAGGCTGGGCATTGGGCACCCACAGGCTGGCGCCGATGATGCCGGCCATGATCACTACCACCACGACCGGGTAGATATCCAGGCTCAGCCAGTCGAACAGCCGCCCCATGATCACTACAGTGAGGATAAAGCCGATGGAGCCCCACAGACGGATCTGGCTGTAGCGCGAGGTTTGCTTGTGCAGATGGGCCAGGGTGATGACCTCAAACTGCGGCAGCACCGCGTGCCAGAAGAATGCGTGCAGGGCCATGACCATCGCCAGCCAGGCGTAGGTCTTGCTGACGAAGATCAGGCAGAAACTGGCCAGGGTACAGGCCGCGCCAAATCGCACAATGGCCAGGCGCCGGCCGGTGAAGTCGCCGATCCAGCCCCACAGGTTAGGCGCCACGCAGCGCATCAGCATGGGGATGGCCACCAGTTCGCCGATACGCGCGCTGGAAAAGCCCAGGTGATCGAAGTACAACGCCAGGAACGGCGCCGTCGCCCCGAGCAGGGCGAAGTAGAACAGGTAAAAGCTGGAAAGGTGCCAGTATGGGAGCGGTGGGGTCATTTTATTGGGGCTGCTTCGCAGCCCGGCGCGAGCAAGCTCGCTCGCCACAACAAGCGCACTCACCCTGGCAAGCTCGCTTGCCGGCGGCGATCACAGTTGGCCCAGTACCGGTGTGGTCACGCGCACATCGGCATTTTGCCCACGGTTGCGCAGCAGGTGGTCCATCAACACGATGGCCATCATGGCTTCGGCAATCGGTGTGGCGCGGATGCCGACGCACGGGTCATGACGGCCCTTGGTGATCACGTCCACCGGGTTGCCGTGTACATCGATCGAACGGCCCGGTGTGGTAATGCTTGAGGTCGCCTTGAGCGCCAGGTGCGCAACAATCGGTTGGCCGGAGGAAATACCGCCAAGGATGCCACCCGCATTGTTGCTGAGGAAACCTTCAGGCGTCAGCTCATCGCGATGTTCGGTTCCGCGCTGGGCAACACAGGCGAAGCCTGCGCCGATTTCCACGCCTTTGACCGCGTTGATGCTCATCAGCGCGTGGGCCAGTTCGGCGTCGAGGCGGTCGAAGATCGGCTCGCCCAGGCCCGGCTTGACGCCTTCGGCCACCACGGTGATCTTGGCACCGACGGAGTCCTGGTCGCGGCGCAACTGGTCCATATAGGCCTCCAGCTCCGGCACCTTGTCCGGGTCGGGACAGAAGAAGGCGTTGTCTTGCACGCTGTCCCAGTTCTTGAACGGGATCTCAATCGGACCCAACTGGCTCATGTAGCCACGGATGACGATGCCTTGGGTGGCCAGGTATTTCTTGGCGATGGCACCGGCGGCCACGCGCATGGCGGTTTCACGCGCCGAGCTGCGGCCCCCGCCGCGGTAGTCGCGCTCGCCGTATTTATGGTGGTAGGTGTAGTCGGCATGGGACGGACGGAACACATCCTTGATTGCCGAGTAGTCCTTGGACTTCTGGTCGGTGTTGCGAATCAACAAGCCAATGGCGCAGCCGGTGGTACGGCCCTCGAACACCCCGGAAAGGATTTCGACTTCGTCCGGCTCCTGGCGCTGGGTGGTGTGGCGGCTGGTGCCGGGCTTGCGGCGGTCGAGGTCACGCTGCAGGTCGTCCAGGGACAGCTCAAGGCCTGGTGGGCAGCCGTCGACAATGGCGACCAACGCCGGGCCATGGCTTTCGCCCGCGGTGGTGACAGTGAACAGCTTGCCGAAGGTATTGCCGGACATGCAGGGCGCTCCGTGAAATCAGTTGAATCAAGTCAACCGTAATAACTTAAGGCGGCCAGTATACGCAGGCTAACCGACTAGTTCATCCTCGAAACCTTACCGGTAGACATTGGTCCAACCGGCACCTCACTGATGATGGCGCGATGATGCTGCGAGTTCTGCTGTTCACCCTTACCCTGTTTACCGCCGCGGTCCAGGCCGCCTCCCCTGTGGTATTGCAACGCCCTATCAGCCTGGACACCGGCAGCGGCCAACTGTTTGGCTCATTATTGTTGCCGCAGTCCGACAAACCGGTGCCTGTGGTGCTGATCATCGCCGGCTCCGGCCCTACCGACCGCAATGGCAACAGCGCCGACGGCGCCCGCAATGACAGCCTCAAGCGCCTGGCCTGGGTGCTTGCCCGACATAACATCGCCAGCGTGCGCTACGACAAGCGCGGGGTCGCCGCCAGCCTGGCCGCCACGCCGGATGAGCGCAACCTCACCCTGGACGCCTATGTGTCCGATGCGGTGGCCTGGGGCAAGCTGCTCAAGGCCGACAAGCGCATGGGCCCGTTGATTGTGCTGGGCCATAGCGAAGGCGCGCTGGTAGCCGCCCTCGCCGCGCCGCAACTGGCGCCGGCCGGGGTGATTTCCCTATCGGGCAGCGCCCGCCCGGTAGACCAGGTGATTCGCCAGCAACTGGCCGATCACTTGCCCCCTGCCCTGTTGTTGCGCAGCAATGAAATCCTCGACCACCTCAAGGCCGGCCAAGTGGATGCCGACGTGCCGCGCCCACTCGAAGGCATCTTCCGACCAAGCGTGCAGCCTTATCTGATCAGCCTGTTCCGCGCCAACCCATCGGCCGCCTTCGCCAGGCTGAACATGCCGGCGTTGATCATCCAGGGCACCAACGATATTCAGGTCGGCGTAGCGGATGCCCAGCAGTTGAAACACGCCAAGCCCGACGCGCAGTTGACGGTTATCGAAGGCATGAACCACGTGATGCGCATCGTGCCCAACAACGTGAAGCAGCAACTGGCGTCCTACAATGACCCGAAACTGCCCCTGGCTGCGGAACTGGGCCAGCGTATCGTCGCGTTTATCGACGGACTTCAACCCCGTTAAGCGACAATTTGCCTCCAGTCCTGGGCAAACCGGCCGATAAGTCCAGAGTCGACAGTAAAAAGACTGTCGGCTTGCTGGGCTTGGACAGGATCGCGCCGCATGACAACCACCGAAGCAACACCCGAATCTACCGCCGACACCTCGACTGCAACCGCGGCCGTCGAGGCGGCGGCCCTGCCGTGGGCGGACGTCCACGCCGAACACTTCAAGATGCTGCGCCTGGCTCCGCTGACCACCGACCGTGCCACTGGCGCACGGCCGTTGCGCTTTGTGCAGTTCGGCTATGCCGAGCGCCACGACAAGCACCACAGCCTGTTGCGCATGGTTATTCAACTGCCCGGCCAGCGAGTACGCCGCGAGCAGAACCACCTGGATATCTGGGTGGACCACGATAAGCATCGCGTGCATTTCGGCCCAGGCAACAGCCTGGAAATCGAACCGGCCAACCGGGGGATCGGCCGTTTCCTGGTCGCTCAGGCCGCCGCCTGGGCGAAGAAGAAGTGGTCCCACTACCGCGTCGACGGTGTAGACCTGGCCAACAAGGACGCCCTCAACGAAGCCACGCGCCTGCGTCGTGATCACTTCCTGCGTATCCAGGGATTTGATGTGGCCTATGCCGACGTGCAGCACCTCAAAGGCAATGTGCAGCCGGGCAAGGTTGGCGACGTGCTGGACAGTTGGAACACCGAGAAGGTGCAGTTCGTGGAGATCCTCGAAGCCGCGCAGATGCTGCAACAGGCCGATCAGAACCTGGCGGAACAGGAAGTGAAGCTGCGCAAGGAAGAGGAAAAAGTCATCAAGTTCAAGCGCGAGGACAGCGGGCTGCGCTTTACCATCACGTGCCTGGTGGCGTTTACGGTGTTTCAGGCAGGGTTGTTGATCTGGATTGCCACGCACCGCTGATAGATTGAAATGCAATCAAAATGTGGGAGCCAGCTCCCACATTGACCGAGTTTCTGCAGTTATATCCGGGCAGCGAAAACGGCCTGGTGTTGGCGACACTGCTCAGCCGTCAGCATGAACACCCCATGCCCACCCCGCTTGAAGTCCAGCCAGGCAAAGTCGACTTCCGGATACAGCGCGTCAACATGCACCTGGCTGTTGCCCACTTCGACAATCAGCAAACCCTTCTCGGTCAGATGGTCCGCCGCTTCGGCCAGCATCCGGCGTACCAGGTTCAGGCCGTCGTCACCACAGGCCAGGCCCAGTTCCGGCTCGTGCTGGTATTCATCCGGCATGTCGGCAAAATCTTCGGCATCCACATACGGCGGGTTTGACACGATCAGGTCGAATCGCTGGCCGGGCAAGCCGTCAAAACCATCGCCCTGCACGGTATAGACCCGCTCATCGACGCCATGGCGCTCGATATTCTGGTTTGCCACTTCAAGGGCTTCGAAGGACAGGTCACCCAGTACCACTTCGGCCTCCTGGAACTCGTACGCACAGGCAATGCCGATGCAACCGGAGCCGGTGCACAGGTCGAGGATGCGCGCCGGCGGCTGCGCCAACCAGGGTTCGAAGCGGTTTTCGATCAGTTCGCCAATCGGTGAACGCGGGATCAACACGCGCTCATCGACAATAAACGACATGCCGCAGAACCACGCCTCTTTCAACAGGTAGGCGGTGGGCACACGCTCGTGAATACGGCGATGCAGTAAACGCTGCACATGGGAGATTTCCTCTTCTTCGAGGTTGCAATCCAGGTAGCTGTCAGCAATTTCCCACGGCAGGTGCAAGGCGCCGAGCACCAATTGCCGGGCTTCGTCCCAGGCATTGTCGGTGCCATGGCCAAAAAACAGGTCTTCCCCATGGAAACGGCTGACAGCCCAACGGATATGGTCGCGCAAAGTGCGCAGGCGGGAAGTGATCACGGGGCAAGCTCCTGGAAAAAACGACTGGCAATTCTAACAGCCTTCACCTGTACCGACGATGTACGAAAACACTGGCGCCGTACGTCGGATTTCATCCAATTGCCCCGCATTGTGTTAAACAAGCCCACCTCTTGACATGGCTGCACGCCAGCAACGGCGTACCTTACGATAGTAGCGATTCACAGAAGCGCTCAGCCAGTGGACAATGTCGCAAAAGCCCCACTCACAGGAGCCCCAGAATGTCCGTTCCAAAGACGATGTTTCAACTCAGCGGTCGCGGTTACGCAGCAGCCAACCTCAGTCATGCGACCCTCGTGATCATCGACGCCCAGAAGGAATACCTCAGCGGCCCGCTCGCCCTCTCGGGCATGGACGCATCTGTCGCTAATATCAAACAACTGGTCAGCGCCGCGCGCAATGCCGGGCGCCCGATTGTGCATGTACGCCACTTGGGTACCGTAGGCGGTCTGTTTGATCCACAGGGCGAGCGCGGCGAATTCATCCCGGGGCTTGAGCCAGAGGGTGACGAAACCATCATCGGCAAGCTGCTGCCGAGCGCCTTCCACGGCACCGGCCTGGAAAAACACTTGCAGGACCTTGGCTCCCTGGACCTGATCGTCTGCGGCTTCATGAGCCACTCCAGCGTCAGCACCACCGTGCGTGCGGCCAAGAACCTGGGCTTTCGCTGCACCCTGGTGGAAGACGCCTGCGCCACTCGCGACCTGCCCTACAAGGGCGGCATCCTGAGCGCCGAACATGTGCAGCACACCGAAATGGCGATCATGGCCGACAACTTCGCCACCCTCGCACTGACTAAAGATCTGATCTGATCATTCTGGCGTTGAGCGGCGTGTTTATTGCTCCGCTCATCCGCAAAGCCCTTTCATTTGGCGCATTTACCCCTCCCTCCGGAACAACCTGTGTATTGTCCGGTCGAAGGGCCGATACCCTGGAGGAAAGGTCGGAATGAAGATATCCGATGGTTTTGATGCTCGTCGCTTGCGCCCCAAGGGCCCGAGCAACTGGCGTCTGCGCCTGGTGGCAGGCATTGCCGCGTTGCTGGCGATCATAGGCTTGTTGTTGGCAGGCGCTGGTGGCGCCGGCCTGTTTGGGCATTCGCCGGCACTGGGCGAGTTGAATGCCAGCCCGGGCGGCTCGGCGATCCTGTTGGGGATCGGCCTGCTGGTGCTGTGGTTGGGCGTATGGTTATGGCGCCGCAGCCGTCGGCGGATGCGTCAGCCCTTGTCGTTGAATATCGCCTCGCACCTGATGAAAAAGCACGACTGATGGCGCTTGGATAGCGTTTGCTGCGCCCTGGCCGCCGCGATTTAGGTAAACTGCCCGCCCTTCGCGGAGGCTGACATGCAAGACGACGATTTTTCCCTGTTCAAAAACGAGCTGCGCGGCGTCAAGCCGATCAAGCACGACCGCGCCGACACCGGCAAACCCAAGACCGACCGGGCACAGATCGCCAAGCTGCGCCAGGCCGCGACCGTGCGCAGCGATGCCACTACCGTGGATGGCCTGTCGGATCAGTTCGTGATTGACGTCGGCCCCGAAGACGAGCTGATGTGGGCCCGCGACGGTGTGCAGGAAAGCCAGATGCGCAAGCTCAAGGCCGGCCAGGTCCCGTTCGAAGGCAGCCTCGACCTGCACGGCATGAACGTGGAAAAGGCCCGGGAAACCCTGTGGGCCTTCCTCGCCGAAGCGACTAAATTCGAAATCCGCTGCGTGCGCGTCACCCACGGCAAGGCTGTGCGGCTGGATGGCAAGCGGCCAATGATCAAGAGCCACGTCAACACCTGGCTGCGTCAACATGCCCAGGTGCTCGGCTTTACTTCCTGCCAGGCCCGCCACGGCGGTGCCGGTGCGGTGTATGTGATGCTCAAGCGCACCATGCTCGAAGGCCGCGACGAGTAAAGTGCCATCGTCAGGCTTGCAGCGATGTGCCCGCCACCGTAACCTTGCGCTTTGCGAAAATCCCACAGGTAGTTTCATGTCCCTGGAACAGAATTACACAGAGATTCTCGGCCAACTCGGCGAGGACGTCTCCCGCGAGGGTCTGCTCGACACGCCAAAGCGTGCCGCCAAGGCGATGCAGTACCTTTGCCGCGGTTATGAACAGACGCTCGAAGAAGTCACCAACGGTGCCTTGTTCAGCTCCGATAACAGCGAAATGGTGCTGGTCAAGGACATCGAGCTGTACTCGTTGTGCGAACACCATCTGCTGCCGTTTATCGGCAAGGCCCATGTGGCCTACATTCCAAGCGGCAAAGTGCTGGGCCTGTCGAAGGTTGCACGAATCGTCGACATGTATGCGCGCCGCCTGCAGATCCAGGAAAACCTCAGCCGCCAGATCGCTGATGCGGTGCTGCAAGTGACCGGCGCCCTGGGCGTGGCCGTGGTAATCGAAGCCAAGCACATGTGCATGATGATGCGCGGTGTGGAAAAACAGAATTCGTCGATGATCACCTCGGTGATGCTCGGTGAGTTCCGCGATAACGCGGCCACTCGCAGCGAATTTCTCAGCCTGATCAAGTAACGGGCTGGGTAGGAAAGAACCGGCGTTCATCGCCGGTTTTTTTTCGCCTGCAGAAATCAGGTAAGCTGCGCCCCCTCAGTTATGGGCAAGAGGTAACAGCCATGTTCGTCAAAGCACTTCGAGTGGGCCTCGGCCAGATCATCATCGCGGGCGATTTCCTGACCCGCCCACGCAAAAAGCAGCGCCCCGCCGAACAACAGGCGCGGGTGAACGACGCGGCCAAGGCGCTGACGCTGTACCAATTCCACGCCTGCCCGTTTTGCGTGAAGACCCGCCGCACCCTGCATCGCCTGAACGTGCCGGTAGCCCTGAAGGACGCAAAGAACAACGAGCAGGACCGCCAGACCCTGCTGGAACAAGGCGGCAAGATCAAGGTGCCGTGCCTGCGCATCGAAGAGAACGGCCAGACCACCTGGATGTACGACTCCAAGGTTATCATCGACTACCTGGACAAGCGCTTCGCTGCGGTCTGAAGCACGCTGCGGTCAATGTGGGAGCTGGCTTGCCAGCTCCCACATTTGCGGTGCGGTGTTCTTAAGTCAGTGTTGTCAGGTCCAGATCCAGCAGTGCCGAGCCCAGGCACTTGCCGTGGGCATCCAGCGCCAGCGAGCGGGTCACGCCGCCACGCAGGATGCCCGGCAACACGAAGTTCAGCGCCTGCACATTCGGCAATTCATAACGCCGAACCGGGGCCGCAAGCGGTTCGAGCAAATCCTTGAAAAATTCCGTGACGCGCTCGGCCGTCAGCTGTTCGCACAGCAATGGGTAGTCTTGCGCGCGATAGGCAATGATCGAGATGTTTGACGTGTCGCCCTTATCCCCTGTGCGGGAATGAGCCAGTCTGTGCAGTTTCATTCTTCAATCCTCGGTTTGACCGCTTCACGGGGCAACAGCAACGATGCCACCGCCACCACCTGACGCACGCTCTTGCTCGCCCCTCCGCCGCCGGCCGGGCCGTTGGTGTAGAGGGTCTCCACTTCATTGCCAACCCGCACGGCGTCGCTGCGCTCGTCACAACGGGCGGCAACCCGCAGGCGCACTTCCCAAGGCTCGACGCTGCTGCGCGGGCCGTGCAATGAATCCATGCCGATCAATTCGGCGCGCAGGTCCTGCATGTTTACGCCGATCAACGCCAGGCGCTTGAGCACCACGTCCCGCGCCAACTCGGCCCGTGCGACAGCACCGGGACCGCCGTAGGACATCTGCCCTTCACCGATCCAACCGTCCAGATAACCGACGCTGACCTTCAGTTGATCAGGCCGAGCACGCCCGCTCGCCCCCTCAGCGCGCACCCGGTCCACGCCCTCCTCGACAAACCCCACCCGGGAAAAGTCGGCCGTCACATCCGGGGTCAAATAGGCTGCTGGGTCGTGAACTTCATAGATCAGTTGTTCAGCGCAGGTCGCGCGACTGACCCGCCCACCGGAGCCTGCCACCTTGGTGATCACCGCATTGCCGTCGGCGTCGATCTCGGCCAGGGGAAAGCCCAGGCGCGCCAGATTCTCCACATCCTTGAAACCGGGATCAGCGAAGTAACCGCCACTGACCTGCCCCGCGCACTCCAGCAAATGCCCCACCAACGTGCCCCGGCCCAATCGTTGCCAATCATCGAAGGCCCAGCCGAACTCGAACATCTGCGGCGCCAGGAACAGCGAAGGGTCGGCCACGCGTCCGGTGATCACCACATCGGCGTCGGCGCGCAGCGCTTCAATAATGCCCTCCACACCCAAGTAGGCATTCGCGGAAATCAGCCGCTCGCCAAGGGAGCCAACAGACTGGCCGTTATCCAGCACCTGCTCGGCAGGCAAAGCGTGCAGTACATCATCCCCCACCACCGCTACAACCTTCAGACCCAGGCCCAGCTCGGCAGCAATGCGCCGCACTTCAATGGCCGCCGACACCGGGTTGGCCGCGCCCATGTTGGTGATCACCCGTAAGCGACGGCGACCGCCGGGCTGGCCCACGCAGGGCAATACTCGGCGCATGCGTTCACTCAGCAACGGGTCATAACCGCCCTGCGGGTCGCCGATGCGCGCCTGTTGTGCCAGGGCAATGGTGCGTTCGGCCAGGCATTCGAAGACCAGGTAATCCAGGTCGCCATGTTCGGCCAGTTCCACGGCAGGTTCGATACGGTCACCGGAATAGCCGGCGCCGGAGCCAATGCGCAAGGTGTTCATCTCAAATCACTCCCAGGAGCAACGCCGTCAGGGTCATCAACACCGAGGCGGCAAACAGAAAAGGAATCGTGAATCGCTGGTGATCGGCCAACTCGATCTTGCACAGGCCCACCAACAGGAAGGTCGCGGGCGTCAGCGGGCTGACCGGAAAACCGGTGGTGTGCACGCCCAGCAACGAGGCTTGGGCCACTTGCAGGGGGTCGACGCCCAGCGCCTTGCCGACTTCGGCGATCACCGGCATCACGCCGAAGTAGTAGGAGTCGGGGTCAAACAACATGCTCAGGGGCATCGACAGGAACCCCACGACCGCCGGGATCAACTTGCCGTGGCCCGCCGGAATCTGCGCCACCGCCACTTCGGCGATAGCCTTGAGCATGCCGGAGCCTTGCATGATGCCGGTGAACACCCCGGCGGCGAGCAGGATACTGGCCATGGTCAGGGCGGTTTTCGCATGGGCGTCGATGCGCGCACGCTGGGCGTCCACGTTGGGGTAGTTGATGCACAGCGCAACCACGGTGCCGAGCATGAACATCACCACCGGGTCGACCCAACCGGCAATCATCACCACCATCACCAGCACGGTCAGGATCAGGTTGACCCAGAACAACCGTGGGCGGCGCAGCTTGATATCGTCGTCGCTGAGCACCCGTTGCGGCACCGCCTCCACGCCGGAACCGGCGCCCAGGCCGAGGCGCTTTTCTTCACGATGGCCCAGCCACCAGGCGCACGCGAAGACGAAGATCAGCCCGACGATCTGCACCGGGATCAACGGCTGGAACAGATCGGCCACCGGCACATGCAGCGCCGCCGACGAACGCAGCACCGGGCCGGTCCAGGGCAGGAAGTTGACGCCTGCGGCCATCGCACACACGCAGGCGAGGATGCGTTTATCAATGCCCAGCCGCGTATACAGCGGCAGCATCGCCGGCACCGTCACCAGAAAGGTCACCGCGCCGGAGCCGTCCAGGTGCACCAGCAACGCCAGCGTCGCGGTGCCGACCACAATTCGTGTAGGACGCGTCCCTACCGTGCGCAGGATGCGATCAATGATGGGGTCGAGCATCCCGGCATCGGTCATGATCCCGAAAAACAGGATCGCGAACACAAACATGCCGACCACAGGGGCGACGTTCTTGATACCGGTGATGATAAAGGCACTGGTTTGCAGGCCGAACCCACCGACCAGCGCGGCGATGATCGGCAAGGCGATCAGGGCCACCAGTGGCGAGAGACGCTTGCTCATGACAGCGACAAGCAGGCTGAGAATGGTGATGACGCCCAGGGTTGCGAGCATGGATAACTCCAGGGTGGCCGTTTTGGGCCGGTTATTGTTTTCCCGGAGTATTGGAAGCGGGTTAGTCTTTGTAAATTGGAATATTCGGCCTAGCACGTTCGGAAAAACAAAATGAAGAACTCGATCCAGCACATCCAGGCCTTCCTCGCGGTGGCCCGCACCGGTAGTTTCACCAAGGCGGCCCACGAGCTGCACCTGTCGCCTTCGGCCCTGACCGTGCAAGTACAGCAATTGGAAGACTGGCTCGGCGTCGCCCTGCTCGACCGCAGCCCGCGCCATGTGAGCATCACGGCTGCCGGCCAGGATGCGCGCGGGCCCATGGAAAAACTGCTGCTGGACCTGGACAACATCGTCACCGGCTCACGCGACCTCGCAGCCTTGCGTCGCGGCGTGGTGACCATCGCCGCCCTGCCGTCAGTTTGCGCCGGCGCCCTGCCCCCGGCCTTGCGCCTGTTTCGCCAGCGCTTTGCCGGGATCGAGGTGCGCCTGCATGACCTGGTGGCCCATCGCATTCATGCCCAGGTCCGCAACGGCGAGGTGGATTTCGGCATCGGCGTACGGGCGCGCCTGAGCCATGGCCTGCAATTTCAGCCGGTGCTCAATGATCGCTTGTGCGCGTTTGTGCCGCTGGATCATGCGCTGACGCGCTATCGGTCACTGACCCTGGCGCAACTGGCCGACCAGCCAATTATCCTTACCGGACGTGACAGCAGCGTGCGCGAACAGGTCGACGCACTGTTCGACCAGACACGGCTGACGCTGAATGCGGGCATGGAGGCCAACTACATGTCGACGGTATTGGCGCTGGTGCGCCAGGGGTTGGGGATCAGCGTGCTGCCGGAATCGGCGGCGGACAGCCTGGAGGGATTGAAGCGAATCGACATCGATCATCCCGGCGTGAACCGGGAGATCGGCTTGATCACACGCAGCGCGATGGCATTGAGCCCGGCGGCGCAGCGCTGCTTTGAACTGCTCAACAGCACATTATCTACAAGCACATCGCTCTAAATGTGAACTCAATCCAGCATCGCCACGTGCTTGGGATGGCTGGCCACCCGCTGCAACCACGCCTGCACCGCCGGGTAAGGCGCCAAATCAAAGCCGCCTTCATGGGCTACATGGGTGTAGGCATACAGCGCGATATCAGCAATCGAATAGGTGTCGCCCACCAGGTACGGCGTGGCTTGCAACTGGCGCTCCATGACTCTCAATGCCTTGTAACCGCCCTTGTGGGTGGTCTTGTATTCCTCAAGACGGTCCTGCGGCATATTCAGGTAAAACTGGATAAACCGCGCCACCGCTATATACGGCTCATGGCTGTACTGCTCGAAAAACTGCCACTGCAATACCTGGGTGCGCAGGCGCGGTTCCGTGGGCAGGAACTCGCTGCCATCGGCGAGGAAATTGAGAATCGCATTGGACTCCCATAGGCAGGTGCCATCTTCCAGTTCCAGCACCGGGATCTTGCCGTTGGGGTTCTTCGCCAGGAACTCAGGGGTCTGGGTGTCGCCCTTGAGGATGTCGATATCGATCCACTGAAACGGGATCCCCAACAAGCTAAGCATCAATTTGATCTTGTAGCAGTTGCCCGACTTGTAATCGCCATAAACCTTGTACATGGGCTCCCCTTATGCCGCTTTGCGCATTCCGAGCGAATGCTTGCGCCCTCAAAGTGCGGGTATTGCGGCAATGTTTCAAGGCGGCGGGCGGAATAAATCTACCTGTCCCCCTGGGAGTCAGCCTTTCATCCACTTTCGCCCAGACATTCGAAAACATTATTTGCTTTATTTGTATACAAAAGCATAATTCGCTTCGTGCGAGTTCCTGACCTTTTGGTCAACAAACCCGCCAGTACCTCAAAGCGCTGTTGCCCACTCATGTGACCGGCGCTGGACATAACAATAAAACGATTGAGGAGTACTCGCTGTGGATAGCCGTAAAACCGAAGCCCCTACGCTGGACCTGGCCACGCCGCAAGGCGGTTGGCTGGAACGCCTGTTCAAACTGCGCTTGCATGGCACCACAGTGAAGACCGAGCTGATCGCCGGCCTCACCACCTTCATCACCATGGCCTACATCATCTTCGTCAATCCCAACATCATGGCCGACGCCGGTATTGATCACGGTGCGGCATTTGTCGCCACCTGCATCGCCGCAGCCCTGGGGTGCCTGTTGATGGGCCTGTACGCCAACTGGCCGGTGGGCCTGGCGCCGGGTATGGGCCTGAACGCGTTTTTCACTTACACCGTGGTCGGCACCATGGGCTACAACTGGGAAACCGCTCTCGGCGCGGTCTTTGTCTCGGGTGTGCTGTTCATGATTCTGACGCTGTCACGCATCCGAGAATGGCTGCTCAACAGTATTCCGGTCAGCCTGCGTCATGCCATGGGCGCAGGTGTGGGCCTGTTCCTCGGGGTGATCGGCCTGAAAACCGCCGGCATCATCGTCGACAGCCCGGCCACCCTGATCAAGCTCGGCTCCCTGCATGAACCCGCCCCGCTGCTGGCGGCGGTGTGCTTCCTGCTGATCGCCATCCTCAGTTATCACCGTGTATTCGGTGCAATTCTCATCAGCATCATCGCCGTGACCCTGGCCGGCTGGGGCCTGGGCCTGGTGCATTACAACGGCATTCTCTCCACCCCACCGAGCCTGGCACCGACCTGGATGGCGATGGACGTAATGGGTGTGTTCAATGTGAGCATGATCAGCGTGGTATTTGCCTTTCTTTTTGTACACATGTTCGACACTGCCGGTACACTGATGGGCGTTGCCCAACGGGCCGGGCTGGTCAAGGCCGACGGCAAGATCGACAACCTGTCCCGCGCATTGAAGGCCGACAGTGCTTCCAGTGTGTTCGGCGCCATGGTTGGCGTGCCGCCAGTGACCAGCTACGTGGAAAGCGCCGCAGGTGTGGCAGCCGGTGGCCGCACCGGGTTGACCGCTGTAACGGTGGGTGTGCTGTTCGTGGCGGCGATGTTCTTCGCACCGCTGGCCGGCATGATTCCCGCCTACGCCACCGCTGGCGCGCTGATCTACGTAGCGATGCTGATGATGGCGAGCATGGCCCATATCAATTGGGATGAAGCTACCGACAGCATTCCGGCGATCGTCACTGCCATCATGATGCCGCTGACGTTCTCGGTCGCCGACGGGATCGCTCTGGGCTTTATCACCTATGTAGCGCTGAAGACCGGCACCGGCAAGTACCGCGAGATTTCTGTCAGCCTGTGGGTGTTGTGCGCGATTTTCATTGCGAAATTCATATTTTTATAAAAGGAGCAAATGATGAACCTGGATACCTGGCTGCTGTTCAGTGGGGCCGCATTGATCGTGATCCTGATTCCAGGGCCATTGTCGCTGCTGATGATCAGCAACAGTCTCAACTACGGCCTGCGCCGCTCGTACCCGGCGTTTTTGGGCGGAGTGTTTGCGTCGATCTGCCTGTTGAGTGCTTCGGCCTTGGGTCTGGGGGCCTTGTTGCTGGCCTCGGAACAGCTGTTCAGTGCCTTGAAAATTGTCGGCGCGCTGTACCTGTTCTACCTGGCCTGGCAGAGCTGGCAGCAATCGCGTCTGCCGAGCGAAGGCGCCGAAGTTCCACAAACGCCGTCTGTACCGCGCTTTCGTGCGTTGTTTGGGCGAGCCTTTGTGTTGGGCGCCAGCAACCCCAAGGACATCCTGTTTTTCGCAGCCTTCCTGCCGCAGTTTCTCAGCAGCCAGCAACCGTTCCTGCCGCAATTGCTGATCATGATCGCCACCTGGACGGTGCTCGACCTGCTGTGCAAGCTGGCCTACGGTCTGGGTGCCCATGGCGCAGCGCGTTACTTGCGCAGCGGTTCGGGCCAGAGCTGGTTCAACCGCATCAGCGCGGCACTGTTCGGCGGCGCCGGTGCGATGGCACTCATCAATGCTAAGGGGTCAATTTGACGAAATAAACAGTTGGATCGAGACGCCCCTTTGTGGGCCATTGGATGCCGGCCACAATCCGCACCAAGCGCTGTTCCTGCATCGCATTGTCAACTGCCCTTAATAAAAGAGAGTCGGGGTGTGAGTTGATGGCTATCCGAACCCAACGGTTCGAAAGCTTCCCTCTCACGGTCATTCGCCCCAGTTCAAGCCATTGGTAGGCCACGTAGTAAATGGTGTTCGAACGGGGATGAGTAACGACTGATTCAATACTGGGTTCTCCGAAACGCATCCCTGGGCGCCGCACAGACAGGTCCTCGACGCGGTAACCCTGCTGCTCCAGCACGGTCCTGACGGCGGCGCGCTCCGCTTCAAGCCTCTGCGTCCTGACCGGGACGACACCATATTGCAGGCTCGGGTCTAACGGATGAGGCGGCGTGAAATCAACGCGCGTGAAGCCGGGTGCCTTGCCTTCGAAACCGACGTATAGATATTGCTTGCGCCGTTCATTAGTCCGCAACATCCGTAGTAAATCGTCCGTTTGGCCGCTCCTCGCAGGGAGCGGGGGTAGCCATTCGTCCAGCGTCGCGCGGATGCCGAGCAAATGGCTTGCCGTGGCAGAGTGGGAAGGATCTGCCAATTCAATCATTCTCATGACGGTAAACTTTCGAGCTTCATTCGTCATGGAGGGAAAGGCCCTGCCCACAGAGTGCTCCAACGAACTGTCGAACAGCGCCGAATGATGTTGCCATTCACCTGTAGGCAGGCGTGATACGGGAATGGGCTGGTTGCGAATATCAGTGCTGGTCCAGCGCATGATATCGGCTCGCGCGGATGGCCCCGGTGGCTCATTTCGGGTGATAAACACCAGGTCAGTCAACGATGCATGGTCGCCCTGCGGGAGCATCCGGTAAAAACCGCTGTTCGGATCCTGGAAGTCGGTATAAGGAGGAGCCACGCGCAAAAACCTGGCATTGAGCGAAGAACCTCTGGGAGCCGAGCCAACCTCAAACACTCCAGGCGCAGGGAAGCCCACAATGTCACGGGGGTGAACTTGAGCACGCCAACTCAACCACTGGGTGTCCGTTGTACGTGACTGGACAATCCGGTTCTCAGTCGCCATGCGCTCACGAGGGGGTTGCCAATCCGACGAGGGCGCCCGGGGAGCGCGCCATGGGTCATGCACCCCGGAGCTGGGCCCAGGTTGAGGATTATCGGCCTCCAGCAACCACTCCTTGGGCTGATGGATATTCAGGACCAACTCATCCTCACCGCTTTTCAGCATGTTTCTCAGCCGAAACGCAGACTCGCTATCACGTTGGTAAACGGGATAATGGTGAGTGTCATCCGTTACAAATTGCTGACCGTCTTTCACATAAACGCCCTCCCTGCCACGCCCTTTGAGCGCCACAGCATCCGGAGGCACGCCCTTGACTTTGAAACGGTCCAAGGGTTTTAACGCGGCCGCAGAAGGCGCAGCCTGACGCAGCACTCGGCCACGGCTGAAATGCGAACGATGTATCCGATTCAACACTGCCCCCAGCGGGCGCCGCACGATACCCGCCGCTACGCCTCTGACCTTGGGGCCGGGGGTAAAGGTCTGCCACAAATCGAACACCAGATACTGGGTCATAAACACAATATCCACGACATCATTGGGGTCTGCGAAACGGTGAAAACGTCGTGCCACAATCAGCAATTCATAAAAGGAGTTAGCCAGCGCAAATAACGGAAAGAAAAACGATATGAGCGCTCGCAGGCTGCTATCAGTCTGCTCCGCAAGGCGGCGGACACGATACTCATCCAGCACCTTGCCGGAATTACTCGCAGCTTGAGTGCGGCGTTGCAAATCCAGCACATTGGCGTAATACAGCAATGCCCTGGGTTCACTGTGGGATATGGGAACGATCGCCAGCCAGTTTGACGGGTTACTGGCAATTTGCTCGCGGATCAGTTTTTCGATCTCATCGAGCACTGGCGTCGGTTGCAGATGTGTAATGCTGAAGGAGCGAATAAAACCAGGGAGCCTCCACTTACCTTCGAAATAATAAGCATCCGGCATGACAGAAAGCCATCCAGGCTCTCCTGCTTCATCGGCGTCATGAATGATTGCGTCAAATGCCCAACCGGGCGCTACCTGCCGCGCCAGTAACTTTACAAGGTCAGCCGAAGCGGCAACGCGACTGAGTTCTACCCCCGCCATCGCCACGCTGATGTACTCGGTGATGATCAAGGCGTGCGGCGCAGCAGGCCAGTAAACTACGCAGCGCCCGCTGCCCTGATCCTGCATGACCACGATCCCTGAGATATAGCGATCATGCTGCATCGTGTGCGCCGCCAGATGAACGACGGACAACTTCAAATCATACCCGTTTTTCAGCAGGTCCTCAGGCGTTCGCGCCGCCATCGCCGTGCTGAACAGGCTCTGTGCAAAGGTGCTTAGCCCTTGTTGAACCGCCGAAAAAAGCTGCATGTGCGCGCATTCATCCAGCGTGCGATTGATCAGCGCAGGAATGCGACCCGCATCCGAACTCGGTTTGGCTTTAACCGTGGGGTAGAAGGTATGGTTGATCTGCGTGTCGTAGTTTCCGCCGATATCCAGCGAAGAGACTGTCTTGATCAAATAGTCCTTGTTCAGCCGTTGCTTCCACTGCGGTTGCAGATAGCGTGCTCGATTCAATCGCCAAGGCACCCAGGGTGCTTGCGGATCAAGATTATGCAATGCCAGCTGTAACATGCTGAAGGTTGTGGTTTGAGTACTTGGGGTCAGGACCTGCCCGCGATCACCCGGCGTGCAGTGGCTTTGATTACCGCAGAAGCTGCCTCTGACATCGTCCGGCATCGTGATCAGGGGCTTGTCGATGTCCAGCTCCGGGTAGAAACCATCCTCGGTTAAGCGGGCGATCAACTTGCGGCGGGCGAACGTTTCCAAGTCACTCAGAGCGCGTTCAAGCAGGCTTTCAGAGGCAAAGGCGCTGCTCAGGTACCGGCGCTGCAAGCGTTTGAAGTGTTTAAGCTGGGCAGGTGTTGCGCCCGCTAACCACTGTGGCAATTTTTTTGCCTCAAGCGCAGCCTTGCGCAGAAGATCAATGTTGGCCTGAGCCTGGTTCAAGGCGGGACTGTCGGGAATCTTCAAGTGCGCGTCCAGCTCAGCCAATAGCAACAAACGGCTCAGCTCGGCATCTTTTACCTCATTGAACAGACCGGCAGTACCCTCAATGCGCTTGTTCAAGCGAAAGTAGTAGGCCATCAAGTGTTTGAAAGAAACCGTCGCAGGGTTCCCCTCAATGGGTTCATAGCGCACCGTCAGGGTTTCACGCCGGGCATGGTCACGTAAGTCGTGACGCTTATCGTGCTCTATACAGCCCCACAGGACCGAATCATCACTGCTCCCGAGGCTGGCTTTCAGACCGCGAGTCAAAGCGTCCAGGCCGGAAAAAGCCTTCAGCCCGCCATATTGCCCGAATGCATACAGCGCGACCGGAACCCCACGGGACGGGTGCTTCATCGCCGTCGCCCGAGCCACTACCCAAACGTTATGAAGCGGGTAGAAGGCAGCCTGCACGCTGCCCACAGAGACCGAAAACACCTGGGCTTTACCGCCCACGTATTTGGATGTCGACAGCCGCTCCACGACCTCCATCACCAAGTCCTGATGTGCAGTGGGTATCAGCTTGAGCCGGTGTTGCAACTGAACCTCACAGCGCAGGGCCTCGACATGGGCACGCAGGAACAAGGCATAACGTTTGTGCGCACCGGTTGGGCGCTCAATCCAAAAAGGCATATCGTAGAGCCGCTGCTGTGCACCGTTAATCAGCGAATTCAACGCTTCTTTATGCGCTTTGAGTTGGCTCTCAAGCACCACAAATTCCTCAAGCGCTGCAGTCTCGACGCTCAGGTCATCGGCGTTGAATAGTGCGAGCAGACCTTTTTCGTAGCGTTTGACCTGCTGTTCTGCGGTGAGCAGGGCCAGGCCGGGCGCGGTGCTGGCAAAGATAATTTCTGCGCGTCGTCGCTGCTCGTCCCACTTGAGCAATTGATAGAGGAGGGTCCCGAGCCGGACTTTACCGACCAGTTGCTTCCTTGCACGCTCGATAAAACGCAGAAAAGGCACAGCGGTCAGCGGTTGAGGTCGCGGCTTTTTTGGAGAAAACACGTGTGCGTGATTGATCGCCAGCGCACAGGCCAGCTCGTTTTCCCATTGACCTTCCAGCAACGCTTGCGCGCTCATCGCCAGCACATCACCGGAGATTGTCGAACCGCGATCCACGCTTAACGCGGGGGTCAGGTCCGTAGGCCGACACAACTCATGTCGGCGCCCTAACGGCAGGCATTGCCAGAGTTCGTCGAACAGTGACTCACTGGCCAACTTTACCAAACCGCATTGCAGGTCTAAGAAGGACGGGTACTCGTAGAAATTGCGCACCACACCCGGCAGGTAAATCACATGCGGTGCACCATCAGGATCGCCTTCACGGTAGATATGCAATGCACCGGGAATTGCAACCGCAGGCGTACCCGGCCACATCAACGAACTCGCTCGCACAGTGGCCCAATCGCCCCCTGCTCGCTGGCGCGCCCCAGCACTGGGTGCGTCGATCAGGGCCTGAAGCAGAGCCATCCCGGCACTCGACAGCTCGTCCAATTGCTGCGCCATAAAAGCCCGGTCAGCGAAGAGTTCGGCGTGCAGCTCTGCCCAATACCCCCTGCGTGTTTGCGAGGAACCGGGCTGCAGCGCGTCCCAATAAGGCGTGGCCGACCAGGCAATTCTGTCTTGCAGCTTCATGGCGATAACTCGCTGCAGCACTTGCAACGGCGTATAAGGCAACTGGCGAGTCGGGTCACCCTTGACGCTCAGGGCAGTGAACTGATTCAGGTTGATCGGCACTGCGGGCAAGGCCAGTGACAGCAGCGCCCGATCAGTCAGGCTGTCGACTTTCTGGGGTTCTGCTGGTGGTTTGGGCACGGTGAACAGCAGGCTGTCCGGGTCTATTTCAAACTCTTTGCGTAGCTCGTCGCGGATCACCCACAAAACTTTTGGCGCGCGCGCTATCAGCCTTCCAAGCACCTTTATTACCTCGACGCAGCGCAGTTCGGCAAAAGCAATCTGATTGATCAGGCGGCTTGGATGGGCGTGAGCGTTGATTCGCCGGGTCAGCTGACTGCGCATACCCTGAAGCGTTGCTTGAGCAGCGATCTCCGGATCTTCTGGGTCGGGGATGTGGTTGAGTGAGGCCATGATGTTTTCTTGATTGAGGAAAACACCGAGCCTAGGCAACGCACAGGCACTTAAGGCTTTAGATAGTTGAACGCAGCACGCGCAAAAAAAGCCCGCAGTGTGCGCGGGCGAAACCAACGAAGAGCATTTTTTGGGGGGGGTGTGAAGCGAGGTGACGACTCAGCTACCGCGATAGGTGGAGTAGCTGTAAGGCGAAATCAGCAGTGGCACATGGTAATGGTCTTGTTCGGCGCTGATGCCGAAACGCAATACCACCACGTCGAGAAAAGCCTGCTCCGGCAGCTGCACACCGCGGGCGCGGTAGTAGTCGCCAGCGCTGAATTGCAATTGGTAGACACCGCTGCGGTAGTCATCGCCTTGCAGCAGCGGCGCGTCGCAACGGCCGTCGCTATTAGTCACGGCGCTACCCACCAGTTCAAGCTGCGCGCCTTCGACGCGATACAACTCGACCTTGATCGCGCTGCCGGGGCAGCCGTGTGCGGCGTCCAAAACGTGTGTGGTCAAACGTCCCATGGCTTTTATGCGCCTCCCGAAGTCAGTCATAGAGAAACCCGCACTCTTTCAGGGCAGTGAAAAAGCCGGCGATAGCCGATTAAGACACTTTTACAAAAAATTGTACACAATAAATTTCACAGCGCTTCCACCCTCCTGTAGGAGCGAGCTTGCTCGCGAAAAACGCCAACGATGACGTGGGCTCTCAGAATGAAAAGTGGCGCCCTCAGGGTTTTCGCGAGCAAGCTCGCTCCTGCAGTGGGCTTTTTCATTTTAACCTGACCACTTAGGCAAGTTTCTTGCAGACAGACCGTTCAGAAAAAATGCAGAAATTCAGGCTTACAAAGTTTGCTATAAGTTGTATACAATCACTCATCGCTGTGACGCCACCCAGTCTTTCCACTGCCCGGCCGCCACACACCTAGCTACCACGAACAAGAAGGAAGACTGCAGTGAGCGCTGACTACCCACGCGACCTGATCGGTTACGGCAGTAACCCTCCTCACCCCCACTGGCCGGGCAACGCACGCATTGCGCTGTCGTTCGTACTCAACTACGAAGAAGGCGGCGAGCGCAATATCCTGCATGGCGACAAAGAGTCCGAAGCCTTCCTTTCGGAAATGGTCTCGGCCCAGCCGCTGCAAGGCGAGCGCAACATGAGCATGGAGTCGCTGTACGAATACGGCAGCCGTGCCGGGGTGTGGCGCATCCTCAAGTTGTTCAAAGAATTCGACATACCGCTGACTATCTTCGCCGTGGCCATGGCTGCCCAGCGTCATCCGGATGTGATCCGCGCCATGGTCGCCGCCGGCCACGAGATTTGCAGCCACGGCTACCGCTGGATCGACTACCAGTACATGGACGAGGCCCAGGAGCGCGAGCACATGCTCGAAGCCATCCGCATCCTCACCGAGCTGACCGGCGAACGCCCGCTGGGCTGGTACACCGGTCGTACCGGCCCCAACACCCGCCGCCTGGTGATGGAGGAAGGCGGTTTCCTGTATGACTGCGACACCTATGACGACGACCTGCCCTACTGGGAACCCAATACCCCTAACGGCAAGCCGCACCTGGTGATCCCCTACACCCTGGACACCAACGACATGCGCTTCACCCAGGTGCAGGGTTTCAACAAGGGTGACGACTTTTTCGAATACCTCAAGGATGCCTTCGACGTGCTGTATGCCGAAGGCGCCGAAGCGCCGAAGATGCTTTCGATCGGCCTGCATTGCCGCCTGATCGGCCGCCCGGCACGCCTGGCCTCGCTCAAGCGCTTCATTGAATACGTCAAAGGCCATGATCAGGTGTGGTTCACCCGCCGCGTGGACATCGCCCGTCACTGGCACCAAACCCACCCCTGCACGGGAGCGGCGAAATGACTGCGTTCCAGACCTTGCAACCGTCGACCCTGAGCCGCGACGCCTTCGTCGCAGCCTTTGCCGATATTTACGAACACTCGCCATGGGTGGCCGAAAAGGCCTTCGAGCTGGGCCAGGATAG
Source organism: Pseudomonas sp. W15Feb34 (assembly GCF_023127765.1). Lineage (NCBI taxonomy): Bacteria > Pseudomonadati > Pseudomonadota > Gammaproteobacteria > Pseudomonadales > Pseudomonadaceae > Pseudomonas > Pseudomonas sp. W15Feb34. The sequence continues at coordinate 42,718 of NZ_SPKN01000027.1, read as the reverse complement.
GTCGATCGACCAGATCGAAACCCTGCACCAGCGCATGAGCGATATCCTGTTGAGCGCTGATCATCAAAGCCAGTTGGCCCTGATCAATGCTCACCCGGACCTGGCAGGCCGCGCGGCCGTCCAGGGCCAACTGACCGAAGCCAGCACCAATGAACAGGCTGGCGCCGGTATCCACCAATGCACGGCCGAAGAGTTTTCTCGCTTCACCGAGCTGAATGACGCCTACAAGGCCAAGTTCAAGTTTCCCTTCATCATGGCGGTAAAAGGCAGCAACCGGCACCAGATTCTCGCCGCGTTCGAAACGCGCATCCATAACTCGACAGACACCGAGTTCAAGTGCGCGCTGGACGAGATCAACAAGATCGCGTTGTTCCGTTTATTGACCCTCTAAACGACCATCCCCAGCCACTCTATCCAAGGCAGACAAGAAGAATGAAAGCTTACGCCGTACCTTTCGAAAAGTTCGTCAACCTGGCCGATGCCCGCCTGGGCACCAAGATCATCTCGGTCACCGATGACTGGTTCGCCGACGCCAACCGCCTGTTCCAGCCGACCCCGGCCGTGTGGAAGGAGGGCGTTTTCGATGACAACGGCAAGTGGATGGACGGCTGGGAGTCACGCCGCAAGCGCTTCGAAGGCTACGACAGCGCGGTGATCCGCCTGGGCGTGCCGGGTTCGATCAAAGGCGTGGACATCGACACTTCATTCTTCACCGGCAACTTCCCGCCGTCGGCCTCACTGGAAGCCTGCTTCCTGGCCTCGGGCGAGCCGGACGCCAATACCCAATGGGTTGAAGTGCTGTCGGCGGTAGAGCTGCAAGGCAACAGTCACCACTACCACGAGATCAACAACGACCAGGCGTTCAGCCACCTGCGCTTCAACATCTACCCGGATGGCGGCGTCGCCCGTCTGCGTGTGTATGGCGTGCCGTTCCGCGATTGGTCTTCGGTGGGCGACAACGAACAGGTCGACCTGGCTGCCGCGCTCAATGGCGGTCGTGCCCTGGCCTGCTCCGATGAACACTTCGGCCGCATGAGCAACATCCTCAACCCGGGCCGTGGCATCAACATGGGTGATGGCTGGGAAACCGCGCGTCGTCGTACACCGGGCAATGACTGGGTGATCGTCGCGTTGGGCCACCCGGGCGAGATCGAAAAGATCATCGTCGACACCCTGCACTTCAAGGGCAACTACCCGGACACCTGCTCGATCCAGGGCGCCTTCGTCAAAGGCGGCACCGACAGCCAGATCGAAACCCAATCGCTGTTCTGGCGTGAACTGTTGCCGGCGCAGAAACTGGAAATGCACGCCGAACACACCTTCGCCGAGCAGATCAAGGCGCTGGGGCCGATTACCCATATCCGCCTGAATGTGTTCCCGGATGGCGGTGTGAGTCGCCTGCGCGTCCTGGGCAAAGTGTCGAAATAAGCGGTGATGCCATCGCAGGCAAGCCAGTTCCCACAGGGGAATGCATTCCAAATGTGGGAGCGGGCTTGCCCGCGATAGCAATAGACCAAACAACACAGTATTCGGATAAGAGACAGCCATGCGCACACTGATGATCGAACCCCTGACCAAAGAAGCCTTCGCCCCTTTCGGAGACGTTATCGAAACCGATGGCAGCGATCACTTCATGATCAACAACGGGTCGACCATGCGCTTTCACAAACTGGCAACGGTCGAAACAGCACAGCCTGAAGACCACGCCATCATCAGCATCTTCCGCGCCGACGCGCAGGACATGCCGCTGACCGTGTGCATGCTGGAGAGACACCCGCTGGGCAGCCAGGCGTTCATACCGCTGCTCGGCAACCCCTTTCTGATCGTGGTCGCGCCACTTGGCGATGCACCTGTATCAGGCTTGGTCCGCGCCTTCGTTACCAACGGCAGGCAGGGCATCAATTACCATCGCGGCGTCTGGCACCACCCGGTGCTGACGATCGAAAAGCGGGATGACTTCCTGGTGGTTGATCGCAGTGGCACAGGCAATAACTGCGATGAGCATTTTTTCAAAGAGGATGAGCGGTTGATCCTCGCCCCCCACCAATAAGAGAAGGCCGGATCACCCGACAACAAGGGTGACAGGCGAGAGGTAAAGACTGTGGAAGCACATCTGTTGGAATGGCTGAACCTGAGCGTGCGCTGGGTTCACATGATCACTGGCGTCGCCTGGATCGGCGCTTCGTTCTACTTTGTCTGGCTGGAAAACAACCTCAATCGCGTCAACCCCAAGAACGGCCTGGCCGGTGACTTGTGGGCGATCCACGGTGGCGGTATCTACCACCTGGAAAAATACAAACTGGCTCCGCCGACCATGCCGGACAACCTGCACTGGTTCAAATGGGAAGCCTACTTCACCTGGATGTCGGGCGTCGCGCTGCTCTGCGTGGTGTTCTACCTCAACCCCACGCTGTACCTGCTCGCCCCCGGCAGCAGCCTCAGCGGCACCGAAGGCGTATTGCTGGGCATCGGCTCACTGTTCGCCGGCTGGTTCATCTACTCCTTCCTCTGCGACTCGGCCCTGGGCAAGCGCCCTGCCCTGCTCGGCTTGATCCTGTTCGTGCTGCTGATTGCGGCGGCGTATGGCTTCAGCAAGGTGTTCAGCGGCCGTGGCGCCTACCTGCACGTGGGTGCGGTGATCGGTACGATCATGGTCGGTAACGTGTTCCGCATCATCATGCCCGCCCAGCGTGCACTGGTGGCAGCCATCGCCGAGAACCGCACACCGGATCCGGCGCTGCCGGCCAAGGGCTTGCTGCGTTCACGCCACAACAACTACTTCACCTTGCCGGTGCTGTTCATCATGATCAGCAACCACTTCCCGAGTACCTACGGCAGCCAATACAACTGGCTGATCCTGGCCGGGATCGCAGTGGCGGCGGTGCTGGTAAGGCACTACTTCAACACCCGGCATGACAGCCAGAAGTATGCGTGGACCTTGCCGGTGGGCGCGTTGGCGATGATCAGCCTGGCGTATGTAACCGGGCCCAAACCTGCAGAACCGATTGCCAAGGCACCTGCTGCGATCGAGTACCAGCCGCTGCCGGAAACCGCCCTGGGCGGTGGCTTGAAACCCGCAGCGCCTGCCGCCCCCGCCGCTGAACCGGCACCGGCCCAGGCCACGACCGACTTCGGCCAGGTGCACCATGTGATCGAGCAACGCTGCACCGTGTGCCATTCGGCCAAGCCCACCAGCCCGTTGTTCAGCACCGCTCCGGCTGGGGTGATGTTCGACACACCGACACAGATCCAGCAGCAGGCCGCGCGTATTCAAGCGCAGGCCGTGGCCAGCCAGATCATGCCGTTGGGCAATATTACCCAGATGACCCAGCAGGAAAGAGACCTGATCGGCACCTGGATCAATCAGGGGGCCCGCACCAACTGACTGTTTCACACGGGACCAATGTGGGAGCTCGCTTGCCTGCGATAGCAGTGTGTCAGTCACCGGATGAGTTGCCGACCCTGCGCTATCGCAGGCAAGCCAGCTCCCACAATTGAGATCTGCCGTGTTTTGAAAATTGCTTTGCAAACAACACAAAAATAAAAAGATTCGAGGTGTTGCATGTCCCAGTTAGAAACGCAGACTCCTGCCGCGCCCGCCATGGTGCGGCTGCCCCTCTTGCAACTGATTCTGGTTGGCTTGCAACACGTCTTGCTGATGTACGGCGGCGCCGTCGCCGTCCCCCTGATCATTGGCCAGGCCGCAGGCTTGAGCCGTGAAGAAATCGCCTTCCTGATCAACGCCGACCTGCTGGTGGCCGGTATCGCCACCATGGTGCAGTCGTTCGGCATCGGCCCGGTAGGTATCCGTATGCCGGTGATGATGGGTGCCAGCTTCGCCGCCGTCGGCAGCATGGTCGCCATGGCCGGTATGCCCGGTATCGGTTTGCAAGGCATCTTCGGCGCGACTATCGCCGCCGGGTTCTTCGGCATGCTGATCGCGCCATTCATGTCCAAGGTCGTGCGCTTTTTCCCGCCGCTGGTGACCGGTACCGTCATTACCGCCATCGGCCTCTCGCTGTTTCCCGTGGCCGTGAACTGGGCCGGTGGCGGCAGCGCTGCCGCCACGTTCGGCTCGCCGGTGTATCTGGCGATTGCCGCCCTGGTGCTGGCGACCATCCTGCTGATCAACCGCTTCATGCGCGGCTTCTGGGTGAATATCTCGGTGCTGATCGGCATGGGCCTGGGTTACGGGTTGTGCGGCGTTATCGGCATGGTCGACCTCAGTGGCCTGGCCCAGGCGCCCTGGGTGCAGGTGGTCACGCCGTTGCACTTCGGTATGCCCAAGTTCGAGTTGGCGCCGATCCTGTCGATGTGCCTGGTGGTGGTGATTATCTTTGTCGAGTCCACCGGCATGTTCCTCGCCCTGGGCAAGATCACCGGCCAGGAGGTCACCCCGAAGATGCTGCGCCGTGGCCTGTTGTGTGACGCCGGCGCGTCGTTCTTTGCCGGTTTCTTCAACACCTTTACCCACTCCTCCTTCGCGCAGAATATCGGCCTGGTACAAATGACCGGCGTGCGCTGCCGCTCGGTCACGATCATGGCGGGGGCCTTTCTGATTGTGCTGAGCCTGTTGCCCAAGGCCGCCTATCTGGTCGCGTCGATTCCGCCGGCAGTACTCGGTGGCGCGGCGATAGCCATGTTCGGCATGGTGGCGGCGACCGGGATCAAGATCCTGCAGGAAGCCGACATCGCCGACCGTCGCAACCAGCTATTGGTAGCCGTGAGCATCGGCATGGGCCTGATCCCCGTGGTACGGCCGGAGTTCTTCGCGCAACTGCCACTGTGGATGAGCCCGATTACCCACAGCGGGATCGCCATGGCCACACTCAGCGCGTTGTCGCTGAACATCCTGTTCAACATCCTCGGCGGCGCTGAACGCCCCGAAGTCGCCCATACGCATTGATTCCTTTGTTAGTACAAAAATAACAACAAACAGGGAACAGCCACATGCACAGCCTTCAACCGGGGCCGGCCACACGCCGCGCCCCATTCTCGCCCCTCGCGCTCTGTTACAGCGCACTTGAGCCCAGGCCTGGGAGCCAGTATTCTCCGCGCCCGCTCGAATCGACTCAAAAAAAAACAGCGAATGTAAAAGCTGACTTCAAGGCCAACTTATCCCGGCCTGATGTTGGCTGCCAAAGTGCGCAAAAGTCCTCTGAATTCGACTGCATCCGCTGCAGCCGACGGGGATTTTTTGGCTTTTCAAACACCTTGGCGCAGCTCTTGCTAACAGCATTAAAGCTGACCGAACAGACGATTTTTGCAGCGAACCAAAAGGCGCCATACCAGAGCGCCTGCGTAGAAGAAAAAAAACCATAAAACTTTAACTCGGGAGCAACCGAATGAAACCCATGTTCAAAGGCCTGATGCTGGCGGGATCCCTGCTGGCTGGTGGCCAGGCCGTCGCCGGTGACTTGTTGCAGTGGCAGAACAACAGCCTGACTTACCTGTGGGGCAAGAGCTTTACCGTCAACCCGCAGATCCAGCAAACCGTCACCTTCGAACATGCCGACGCATGGAAGTACGGCGACAACTTCTTCTTCCTCGACCGTATCTTTTACAACGGCAAGGAAGACGGCAATGTCGGCCCGAACACTTACTACGGCGAGTTCAGCCCGCGTTTGTCGTTCGGCAAGATTTTCGACAAGGACCTGTCGTTCGGCCCGATCAAGGACGTGCTGCTGGCCTTCACCTACGAGTTCGGCGAGGGCGATAACGAGTCCTACCTGCTGGGCCCGGCATTCGACTTGAACATCCCCGGTTTTGACTACTTCCAGTTGAATTTCTACCAGCGCCAGACCGAGGGCAATCGCCCGGGTGACGGTGTGTGGCAGATCACTCCGGTGTGGTCGTACACCATCCCCGTGGGCAACTCCGACGTGCTGATCGACGGTTTCATGGACTGGGTGGTGGATAACGACAAAAACGCCCGTGGCACTTATCACGCCAACCTGCACTTCAACCCGCAGGTCAAATACGACTTGGGCAAGGCGCTGCACTGGGGCGACAAGCAGTTGTATGTAGGTTTTGAATACGACTACTGGAAGAACAAGTACGGGATTGAAGACAGCGGCGCGTTCAAGACGACTCAGGACACGGCAAGCTTCCTGGTCAAGTACCACTTCTAAAGGTTGATCGCGGTTCCCTGTGGGAGCTGGCTTGCCTGCGATCGCGGTGTGTCTGTGCCAGCAGTGTTGGCTGGCATACCGCTATCGCAGGCAAGCCAGCTCCCACATTCAGTTCGGCGTCAGGCCGAGGAATCGGGTGATTTCGTCGCGTTTGGCCAGCGCATCCTTGCGCCCCAACTCGATCAACTCGCTGCAATACCCCGCCTCGAACAGCAAATAACTCAACACCCCCGCCCCACTGGTCTTGGTCGCCCCCGGCCCGCGCAAGAACAAGCGCAACGCCGCCGGTAATTCCTGGCGATGTCGCGCCGCGATTTCATCGATAGGCTGGCTGGGCGCAATCACCAGCACGTCCACCGGCGCCAGGCCCTGCACCGCGGCGTCGACAGGGACAACCCGACTAAACTGGTTCAAGCGCTCCAGCAGTTCGATATCGCTTTCCAGGCTGTCAATGAAGGTGCTGTTGAGCATATGCCCACCGATTTGCGCCAGGGTCGGTTGCTGGCCGGTGTAGGTACGTTGCGTCGACGCTTCATTGCCCCTGGGATTGCCGCTCACGCCGACGACCAACACGCGGCTGGCGCCCAGGTGCAAAGCCGGGCTGATGGGCGCTGACTGCCGCACCGCGCCATCGCCAAAGTACTCTTCGTCGAGTTTGACCGGAGCAAACAACAGCGGAATCGCCGAACTCGCCAGCAAGTGCTCCACCGTCAGTTGGGTCGGCACGCCGATACGCCGATGGCGCAGCCATGCATCGATGGTGCCGCCGCCCTGGTAGAAAGTCACCGCTTGCCCGGACTCATAGCCAAACGCCGTCACCGCCACTGCCTGCAAGTGCTTGCGGCGAATAGCCTCGTCGATGCCGTCCAGGTTCAAGCGTTCTTGCAGCAAGTCGCGCAGTGGCGAGCTGTTGAGCAGCGCCACGGGCACCTGGGCGCCCAGGCCCAATAGGCTGTGGATGAGGAAACGGCTGGCCTGGCGTATTACCCCAGGCCAGTCGCTGCGCAGCACCTGGTGGCTGCGAAAGCCCTGCCAGAATGCCGTCAGCCGTTGGATCGCTGCCGAGAAATCGGTAGCGCCACTGGCCAGGCTCACTGCATTGATCGCGCCGGCGGAGGTGCCGACAATCACCGGAAATGGATTCGGCGCCCCCGGTGGCAGCAACTCGGCAATCGCCGCCAACACCCCCACCTGATACGCCGCTCGCGCCCCGCCGCCGGAAAGAATCAAGCCTGTGACCGGTTCAACTGAGCGCATTGCGTCACTCCGTGTGGTAAAAATCAGCGTTATCGACGGCGCTTTTCATACAGTTTGGGCTCACCCGGCGGCCGGCTCTTGAAACGGCGATGGGTCCACAGGTATTGCTCGGGGCAATCGCGTACCGAGGCTTCGACCCATTGGTTGATGCGCAGGCAGTCGATTTCGTCGGTTTCACCCGGAAAATCGGTCAACGGTGGATGGATCACCAATCGGTAACCGCTGCCATCGGCCAGGCGCTCCTGGGTGAACGGCACCACCAACGCCTTGCCCAGGCGTGCGAACTTGCTGGTAGCGGTGACGGTAGCTGCCTGGATACCGAACAGCGGCACGAAGATGCTTTGCTTGGCGCCGTAATCCTGGTCCGGTGCGTACCAGATGGCCCGGCCGGCACGCAGCAGCTTGAGCATACCGCGCACGTCGTCGCGCTCCACGGCCAGGGAATCGAGGTTATGGCGCTCACGACCACGGCGCTGGATAAAATCGAACAGCGGGTTGCCATGCTCGCGGTACATGCCATCGATGGTGTGTTTCTGCCCCAGCAGCGCCGCGCCGATTTCCAGGGTGGTGAAGTGCAGGGCCATCAGGATCACGCCCTTGCCTTCCAAGTGTGCCTGCTTGAGGTGTTCCAGCCCTTCGACATGGGCCAGTCGCGCCAGGCGCGGCTTGGGCCACCACCAGCTCATGGCCATTTCAAAAAAGGCGATACCGGTGGAGGCAAAGTTTTCCTTGAGCAGGCGTTTGCGCTCCTGCACGGATTTTTCCGGGAAGCACAGCTCAAGGTTACGCGCCGCGATACGGCGGCGATCGCCAGCCACGCGGTACATCCCCGCACCCAGCAGGCGACCAATGGTCAACAACGCCCGGTACGGCAACTGGGTGACCAGCCACAGCAGGCCGAGCCCCAGCCATAGCAGCCAAAAACGCGGGTGAAGAAATACAGCTCGAAAACGCGGGCGATCCATTACAGATTCCGGTAAAGACAAGGGCCGCGCATTCTACAACGGTTCGACTCGGCTTGCGGCGGGTGAGTGTTCTCGTTATAAGTCTCGACACTTTTCGTGACAAGCCGCTTTCGCCGACCATGAGCCAAACCGAACCGCTAGACCAAGATCCCGTGTTCCAGCTAAAAGGCAGCATGCTCGCCATTACCGTGCTGGAACTGGCGCGCAATGACCTTGATGCCCTGGACCGCCAACTGGCCGCCAAGGTTGCCCTGGCGCCAAACTTTTTCAACAACGCCCCGCTGGTGCTGGCGCTGGACAAGCTGCCGGCCGGCCAGGGCGTGATTGATTTGCCCGGGCTGATGCGCGTGTGCCGCTCCCATGGCCTGCGCACCCTGGCGATTCGTGCCAGCCGCATCGAAGACATTGCCGCCGCCATCGCCATTGAACTGCCAGTACTGCCTCCGTCCGGTGCCCGCGAGCGTCCCTTGGAACCGCTGGTCGGTGAAGAGAAGAAAAAACCGGAAAAACCACCCGAGCCTGCGATCAAGCCGACAAAGATCATCACCTCGCCGGTACGCGGCGGGCAGCAGATTTACGCCCAGGGCGGCGACCTGGTGGTGATCTCCTCGGTCAGCCCGGGGGCGGAACTTCTCGCCGATGGCAACATCCATGTATACGGCCCGATGCGCGGGCGTGCCCTCGCCGGCATCAAGGGTGATACCAGAGCGCGGATTTTCTGCCAGCAGTTGACCGCTGAGCTGGTTTCCATCGCGGGTCAGTACAAGGTTTCCGAAGACTTGCGCCGTGATCCGCTGTGGGGGGCTTCGGTACAGGTCAACCTGTCGGGCGATGTGTTGAACATCATCCGGCTTTAACGGATACTGCCGCATTTTCCAAGCATCTCTAGACTCTGATAGCAAAGCGAAACCGGCAAGACTTGTGTAGGACTTTTTGGAAGTTGGTGTTTCTCCATGGAAACTCCTTCTTTTTCCTGCAAAGGCTGTCCGCCTGCAGCGAGTTTCAAGAGATGTTTTTCAGGGACCGAAAGTCCTTTTTCCTTAGGGGTGAAACACCTTGGCCAAGATTCTCGTGGTTACATCCGGCAAGGGTGGTGTGGGTAAGACCACCACCAGCGCCGCTATCGGTACCGGCCTCGCACTGCGCGGCCACAAGACAGTCATCGTCGACTTCGACGTCGGTTTGCGTAACCTCGACCTGATCATGGGCTGCGAACGCCGCGTGGTGTACGACTTCGTCAACGTGGTGAACGGCGAAGCCAACCTGCAACAGGCCCTGATCAAGGACAAGCGCCTTGAGAACCTGTATGTACTGGCCGCCAGCCAGACCCGCGACAAAGACGCGCTGACCAAGGAAGGCGTGGGCAAGGTTCTCGCCGAGCTCAAGGAAACCTTCGAATACGTGGTGTGCGATTCTCCGGCCGGTATTGAAACCGGTGCTCACCTGGCGATGTACTTCGCCGATGAAGCCATCGTGGTGACCAACCCGGAAGTTTCCTCGGTACGTGACTCGGACCGTATGCTGGGCCTCTTGGCCAGCAAGTCCAAGCGCGCTGAAGAAGGCCAGGACCCGATCAAGGAGCACCTGTTACTCACCCGCTACAACCCGGAGCGTGTCAACAATGGCGAGATGCTCGGCGTTGAAGACGTGAAGGAAATCCTCGCCGTGACCCTGCTGGGCGTGATTCCGGAGTCCCAGGCCGTACTGAAGGCATCCAACCAGGGCGTGCCGGTGATTCTTGACGACCAGAGCGACGCCGGCCAGGCGTACAGCGATGCAGTCGATCGCTTGCTGGGCAAGACCGTGGAACACCGCTTCCTCGATGTTAAGAAGAAGGGATTCTTCGAGCGTATCTTTGGAGGCAACTAAACAATGAAATTTCTCGACTTCTTTCGCGCCAACAAAAAGCCAAGTACCGCGTCGGTAGCGAAAGAGCGTCTACAGATCATCGTGGCGCACGAACGCGGCCAACGCAGCACGCCGGATTACCTGCCAGCCTTGCAGAAGGAACTGGTCGAGGTGATCCGCAAGTACGTCAATATCGGCAACGATGACGTGCATGTCGCTCTGGAAAATGACGGCAGCTGCTCGATTCTGGAACTCAATATCACCCTGCCCGATCGTTGATCGAAAGGGCGGTCGCCACGGCGGCTCGATCACCTTGATCCTTCGGGAACCAGGTGGGCGAGCCGCCGTTGGCGTTTGTTACGAGGCTGTTTAATGCCGCTGTCCAATATACATATCCTGCATCAGGACGACGCTGTCCTGGTGGTGAACAAGCCAACCCTGCTGCTCTCGGTGCCGGGTCGCGCCGACGACAACAAGGACTGCCTGATCACCCGCCTGCAGGAAAACGGCTACCCCGAAGCCCGTATCGTCCATCGACTGGACTGGGAAACCTCAGGGATCATCCTGCTGGCCCGGGACGCGGATACCCACCGCGAACTGTCCCGTCAGTTTCACGACCGTGAAACCGAAAAAGCCTACACCGCCCTGGCCTGGGGCCAACCGGAACTGGACAGCGGCAGCATCGACCTGCCATTGCGCTACGACCCGCCGACCAAGCCCCGCCATGTGGTCGACCACGAGTTCGGCAAGCACGCCCTGACCTTCTGGAAGGTGCTGGAGCGTTGCGGCGACTGGTGCCGCGTGGAGCTGACGCCGATCACCGGGCGTTCGCACCAGTTGCGTGTGCATATGCTGTCCATCGGGCATCCGTTGCTGGGTGATGGTTTGTATGCTCATGAACAAGCCTTGGCTGCCTGGCCGCGGCTGTGCCTGCATGCAAGCATGCTCAGTTTCACCCATCCACAAAGCGGCGAGCGTGTGCGCTTCGAGTGCCCTGCCCCCTTTTAAGCTGCGAACACGGGTAAATGTGGGAGGGGGCTTGCCCCCGGTGGCGGAGTGTCAGTCACTGTATTTGCTCACTGACACACCGCAATCGGGAGCAAGCCCCCTCCCGCATTTGTTCTGTGCACTTCTGGCCATCGAACGGTAAACTCCGCGCATTGCTGTCTGGAGCTATTTATGCGCGAAGCGTTGAATCAAGGCCTGATCGACTTCCTCAAGGCCTCCCCTACTCCTTTTCATGCCACTGCGGCCCTCGCCCAGCGCCTGGAAGCGGCCGGTTACCAGCGTCTCGACGAGCGCGACACCTGGGCCACCGAGGCCAACGGTCGCTACTACGTGACCCGCAACGACTCCTCGATCATCGCCTTCAAGCTCGGCCGCCACTCGCCGTTGCAGGGCGGCATCCGCCTGGTCGGCGCCCACACCGACAGCCCGTGCCTGCGGGTCAAACCCCAGCCTGAGCTGCAACGCCAGGGTTTCTGGCAGTTGGGCGTGGAAGTCTACGGCGGTGCGCTGCTCGCGCCGTGGTTCGACCGCGACCTATCCCTGGCTGGCCGCGTCACCTTCCGCCGCGACGGCAAGGTCGAAAGCCAATTGATCGACTTCAAGCTGCCGATCGCCATCATTCCCAACCTGGCCATTCACCTGAACCGTGAGGCCAACCAGGGTTGGGCGATCAATGCCCAGACCGAGCTGCCGCCGATCCTTGCGCAATTTGCCGGTGACGAACGCGTGGACTTTCGCGCCGTGCTCACCGAGCAGTTGGCCCGCGAGCATGGGCTTAACGCTGACGTGGTGCTCGACTACGAGCTGAGCTTCTACGACACCCAAAGCGCGGCGGTCATCGGCCTCAATGGCGATTTCATCGCCGGTGCGCGCCTGGACAACCTGCTGTCGTGCTACGCCGGCCTGCAAGCCTTGCTGACCAGCGAGACCGACGAAACCTGCGTGCTGGTGTGCAACGATCACGAAGAAGTCGGCTCCTGCTCGGCCTGCGGCGCCGATGGCCCGATGCTGGAGCAGACCCTGCGCCGCCTGTTGCCTGAAGGTGATGAGTTCGTACGCACCATTCAGAAATCACTGCTGGTATCGGCGGACAACGCCCACGGCGTGCACCCCAACTACGCCGAGAAGCACGACGCCAACCACGGTCCGAAACTCAATGCCGGGCCGGTGATCAAGGTCAACAGCAACCAGCGCTACGCCACCAACAGCGAAACCGCCGGGTTCTTCCGTCACCTGTGCATGGCCGAAGAAGTGCCGGTACAAAGCTTTGTGGTGCGCAGTGACATGGGCTGCGGCTCGACCATCGGCCCGATCACCGCCAGCCACCTGGGTGTACGCACCGTGGATATCGGCTTGCCGACGTTTGCCATGCACTCCATTCGAGAGCTGTGCGGCAGCCATGACCTGGCGCACCTGGTGAAGGTGCTGGGGGCGTTTTACGCGAGCCGCGACCTGCCCTGATTTGACGGGCAAAATGTGATCGAAATGTGGGAGGGGGCTTGCTCCCTCCCACATTTGGTTCGATGTACTGCCAAACTGACTTGTATCACCTGCACTTCCTGCAATCGCGCCTAGACTTGTCAAAACTTCCACTGCGACAAGGCTATTGCTCCCATGATTTCAATGTCCTCATTCCACGCCATGCTCATCCCCATCGTGATCGGCATGATCATGCTCGCGGTCGGTTTCAATTTTCGCGACAAGCCCCTCGGCGTGTTCGGCATGTGGGTTGGTATGCTGCTGATCCTGGGCACCGTGGTCTACAAGATCCTCGCCAAACTGGCGCAATGACAAATGCGCTCGCATTGGGCATAGCGGCCTCGTACACTCGGTCAATTCGTTGCTTTGAAGGTTGACCGCCTCGTGCTTTCCCGTCTGTTTGCCCTGCCCTGCTACCTGCTGATCGCCCTGCTCACGCTGCTGCCGCTGTCATCCGCCCAAGCCGTAGGCTTGCCCGGAATGCTGGGTGGTTCCAGCAAGACCCAACCCCAGGCTGAAGTGCCCCTGGGGCAGTCGCTGGACGAGGTGATCAAGACTCTCGAAAACGACCAACAGCGCACCCAGTTGCTGAGCGACCTGAAAAAGCTGCGCGCCGCCACGCAAAAGGCCCAACCCGCGACAGAGCAAGGTGTGCTCGGGTTGATCGGCAGCACGCTGTCGGGCTTTGAACAGCAGTTTTCCGGCGCCGACAGCCCATTGGGGCGCTGGTCCAATGAAGTCGACCTGGCCAAGGATGAACTGGGCGCGCTGATGCTGCCGGCCAACGAATGGCTGCCGATCATCTTTGGTTTTGCCGTGATCCTGGCAGTGTGGAGCCTGCTGGCCGCCGCGCTGATCTGGCTCAGCCACCGGGTACGCGAGCGTTTCGGCCTGCCCGAAGAGTTGCCGCAACACCCGCGCACCTGGGACATGCTGCGCTTTGCCCTGCGCAAGCTGGGCCCCTGGTTGATCGCCCTGGTGATCACGGTTTACCTGAGCTACGCCCTGCCTTCCTCCCTGGGCAAATCCCTGGCGATGGTGCTGGCCTATGCCTTGGTGGTCGGCACCTGTTTTTCGGCAATCTGCGTAATTGCCTTCTCCGTACTTGACGGCCCGCACCGCCACCGCGCCCTGTATATCCTGCGCCATCAGGCGTTCCGCCCGCTGTGGTGGATCGGCAGCTTTGCGGCCTTCGGTGAAGCCTTGAGCGATCCGCGCCTGGTCGAGGCGCTCGGCCAGCACCTGGCACACACCGCCGCAACCGTAGCCAATGTAATGGCGGCGCTGTCCACCGGCGTGTTTATCCTACGTTTCCGCCGACCGATTGCACACCTGATCCGCAACCAGCCGCTGTCGCGCCGCTTGACCCGCCGCGCCCTCACCGACACCCTGTCGATCATCGGTACCTTCTGGTACATCCCGGCCTTGCTGCTGGTAGGTATCTCACTGTTCGCGACCTTCCTGTCGGCCGGCGATACCAGCACCGCCCTGCGCCAGTCGCTGCTGTGCACGGTGCTGCTGGTGTTGTGCATGGTGATCAACGGCCTGGTGCGCCGCCACGCCCTCAAGCCACAGCGCGGGCACAAACGCCATGCGCTGTACTCCGAACGCCTCAAAGGGTTTGTCTACACCCTGGTGCACCTGGTGGTGTGGCTGGCGTTTATCGAGTTAGGGCTGCGGGTGTGGGGCCTGTCGATGATTCGCTTTACCGAAGGTGACGGCCATGAAATAGCCGTGAAGCTGTTTGGCCTCGGTGGGACCTTGCTGTTTGCCTGGCTGATCTGGATCCTCAGCGACACCGCCATCCACCACGCCCTGACCCGCTCACGCAAAGGCCTGGCCAACGCGCGTGCGCAAACCATGATGCCGCTGATCCGCAACGTGCTGTTCGTGACCATCTTCATCATCGCCGCCATCGTGGCCCTGGCGAACATGGGCATGAACGTCACGCCATTGCTGGCCGGTGCGGGTGTGATCGGTATCGCCATCGGCTTTGGTGCGCAGTCGCTGGTAGCGGACTTGATCACCGGCTTGTTCATCATCATCGAAGACTCCCTGGCCATCGACGACTACGTAGACGTCGGCGGCCACCTGGGTACGGTGGAGGGCCTGACCATCCGCACCGTGCGCCTGCGCGATATCGACGGCATCGTGCACACCATCCCGTTCAGCGAGATCAAGAGCATCAAGAACTACTCCCGAGAGTTCGGCTACGCGATCTTCCGGGTGGCAATCCCCTACAACATGGAAATCGACGACGCAATCAAGCTGATGCGCGATGTCGGCCACGCCATGCGCAATGACCCGCTGCAACGCCGCAATATCTGGTCGCCGCTGGAAATCCAGGGCGTGGAGAGTTTCGAATCCGGCAGCGCGATCCTGCGCGCACGCTTCAAGACCGCGCCGATCAAGCAGTGGGAAGTCTCGCGAGCGTTCAACCTCTCGCTCAAGCGGCACCTGGATGAAGCCGGGCTCGACCTGGCAACGCCGCGCTTGAGCGTGCAGGTGCTGACCGCCGGCAGCGTGCAGGAGAAAGATCCACAACAATAAGCAAGCAGAGGTTGGTATGCGAATGAACGGTCTGACACACCAATGGGTTTTGGGTTTGCTCTGCGCGGTCACGAGCAGTGCAGTGATTGCCGCCAGCAGCGGCCAGGACGGTGCCAGGGAAACCATTGCCTCCCAGGCAAAAATACTCGAACCCAGCCTGTTGGAAACCCGCCGCGACATCCACGCCCATCCGGAACTGGGCAATACCGAAACCCGCACCGCCGAGTTGGTCGCCAAACAATTGCGCGAACTCGGCCTTGAGGTGAAGACCGGGGTGGCTCGCACCGGCGTCGTTGCCATATTGAAAGGCGCGCTGCCCGGCCCGACCGTGGCCCTGCGCGCCGACATGGATGCGCTGCCGGTCAAGGAAGTCGCCGACCTGCCCTTCGCCTCCAAAGCCAAGGGCACCTACCTGGGCAAGGAAGTCGATGTGATGCACGCCTGCGGTCACGACGCCCATACCGCCATCCTGCTGAGCACTGCGAAGATTCTTACCGGGATGCGCGACCGCCTGCCCGGCACCGTGGTGTTTTATTTCCAACCGGCCGAAGAAGGCCCCAGCGATTTTATCCCCGACGGCAAGAACACCTGGGGCGCGAAGATGATGGTGCAGGAAGGCGTGATGAAAGCGCCCAAGCCTGACGCGGTGTTCGGCCTGCATGTGTGGGCCGGTGTGCCTGCCGGGCAAATCGCCTACCGCCCAGGCCCGACCCTGGCCAGCTCCGACGACCTGCGCATCAGGATCCTCGGCAAACAGACCCACGCCGGCCGCCCCTGGGACGGTATCGACCCGATCACCGTTGGCGCGCAAACCATTGTCGGCCTGCAGACCGTGGTCAGCCGCCGTACCGATATTTCGTCATTCCCCTCTGTCGTGAGCATCGGCACCATCAACGGTGGTACCCGCTACAACATCATCCCCGAGTCGGTAGACATGAGCGGCACCATTCGCTCCTACGACTACGGCATTCGCCAGAAGCTGCATGCAGACGTGCGTCAAACCGTAGAGAAAATCGCCGAAAGCGGTGGCGCCAAGGCCGAAGTGACGATCATCGAGAAGTACGACCCCACCATCAACAACCCGGCGCTGACCGAGAAAATGCTGCCGAGCCTGCGCTGGGCGGCTCAGGGTGATGTGGTGCAAGGCCCGTTGGTGGGTGGCGCCGAAGACTTCTCGTTCTATGCCAAAGAGGCACCGGGGCTGTTTGTCTTCCTGGGGGTGACACCGAGGGACCAGGACATGAGCAAGGCGGCGCCGAATCACAACCCTGGGTTCTTTGTGGATGAGTCGGCGTTGGTGGTGGGCGTGAGGACGCTGGCGTCGTTGGCGACGGATTACCTCTACACCCACACCCCGCACTAATGCTTGATGTGGGAGGGGGCTTGCTCCCGATAGCAGTGTTTCAGTTGAACATTGGCTGACTGATACACCGCTATCGGGAGCAAGCCCCCTCCCACAGTCGGGCCCAAGTGAATCAGTTGGCGAGGGCGGCGCCGTCCATCTTCTGGCGCAAGCTCAACGGACGCATATCCGTCCACACTTCCTCGATATACGCCAGGCACTCCTTCTTCATGCCACTCTTGCCCACGGTTCGCCAGCCTTCAGGCACAGCCTTGTAGTCAGGCCAGATCGAATACTGCTCTTCGTGGTTGACCACTACCTGAAACAGGATGTCGTCGCGGTCAAATACTGAGGTCATTGCTGTTCTCCATCGCTCAAAAGGCTGGCTGCGCACCACGCGCAGCGCTGATATCTGTAGAAACGTACCAGGCACCGCAAAAATTAAACGCCGGCAACCGCCGCCGCCAAGGCGCGCCCGAAGATCTCGGCCACCTGGTCGACTTCGGCCGCGGTGATCACCAGCGGTGGCAGAAAGCGCACCACGCCGCCATGGCGCCCGCCCATCTCCAGGATCAGCCCGCGCTTGAGGCACTCACGCTGCACCAGCGGTGCCAACAGGCGATGCACCGGCGGGTGCCCCAGGCTATCAAGCGGGCCCGTCGGATCCACCAGCTCCACCCCCAGCATCAGCCCACGACCACGGATATCCCCCAACTGCGGGAAGTCGCGCTGCAGGATGCGCAGGTGCTCGCACAGACGCTCGCCCATGGCCGCCGCATGACTGGCCAAGTCGTGATCCTTGAGGTAGCGCATCACCGCCGAGCCCGCCGCCATCGCCATCTGGTTGCCGCGGAACGTCCCGGCATGGGCACCCGGCAGCCAGGTGTCGAGCCAGTCGCGATACACCACCACCGCCAGCGGCAGGCTGCCGCCAATGGCCTTGGACATCACCACCACATCCGGAATGATGCCGGCGTGTTCGAAGGCAAACATCTTGCCGGTACGCCCAAAGCCGCTCTGGATTTCATCGACGATCAGCGCCACCCCCGCTTGCGCGGTGATACGCCTTAAGCCACGCAACCAATCGAGGTCGGCAGGGATCACGCCGCCTTCACCCTGAATCACTTCGACAATCACCGCCGCCGGCAGCACCACCCCGGCTTCGGGATCGTTGAGCAGGTTTTCCAGGTAGTGCAGGTTGGCCCGCACACCCTGGGCGCCGCCCAGCCCGAACGGGCAGCGGTAGTCATACGGAAATGGCAGGAACTGCACGCCATTGCCCAACAACGCCCCCAGCGGCTTCTTCGGCCCCAGGCTGCCCATCAAACTCAACGCCCCCTGGCTCATGCCGTGATAAGCGCCCTGGAACGACAGCACAGTGCTGCGCCCGGTGGCGGTGCGCACCAGTTTCAACGCGGCTTCCACCGCATCGGTGCCGGTGGGGCCGCAGAACTGGATTTTCGCTTCCCGCGCCAGTTCCGATGGCAGCAAGCCGAACAGGTCCTGCACGAACTGATCCTTGACCGGTGTGGTCAGGTCCAGAGTGTGCAGCGGCAACTCGTCGCTCAAGACTTGCTGGATCGCCTGGATCACCACCGGATGGTTATGCCCCAGCGCCAGGGTGCCGGCGCCGGCCAGGCAGTCGATGAAACGCCGCCCCTCGACGTCTTCCACATACAGGCCCTTGGCGCGTTTGAGCGCCAGGGGGATACGCCGCGGGTAGCTGCGGGCGTTGGACTCCTGCTGGCGCTGGCGGGCCAGCAGCGGGGTTTCGTCAAACTGGTAGAGCGTTTCCGCAGGCGCCAGGGCGTCTTCGATACGGCTGGTAGCGACTGACATCTCTCGATCCCTCAATACGCTGATGATGACCAAACTGCCGATCCGTTGGCGGCTGGCCCAAGGGCATGCGCACGGATTTCCTGTTCTGGAAACGCATCAGCTAGAACAGGATTTAGGGGGCGGCGATCGATAACTGATGAATGAAGATGCAAATGTGGGAGCAAGCCCCCTCCCACACTTCATAGCCCGCGGTATTTGTCGTTCAGTGCATACAAGATCGCGCAGCTCTCTGCATCCAGGAACCCGCAATAATCCCTAGCCCGAAAGTGCATCTGGAACGCCCGGGTGCGCTGTTCAAAGGCTCGGCGATTCTGCGCGGGCTTGTAGCCAAAACGCTGAAACGCACGCTCTACCTCAACCTCTGGCGGCAAGCCGACACAAAAGCGGCGCTGGTACATCGCCCGTGTTGGCTCATCAAACCAGGCCCCAATACCGGCCTCATGCAGAACACGCCAGGGCAGCCGCGGCCCCGGATCACTCTTGCGCCAATAGGCCACATCCGAATGCCCGATCAGGTCAGTCGGGCCGACCTGCGGATAACGTGCAAGCACGTCGCGAACCAATGCAATCAACGCATCGATCTGTGCCGGGGAGTATTCGGGAAAGGTAAATACCCCCGCGTCATCCCGCGCCAGGTTGACGACTTCAACGCCAATCGAGCGGCTGTTGAGGTCGTCCCTCCCCGCCCAATGGCTCACTCCCGCGTGCCAGGCGCGTTTGTCCTCCTCCACCAGGCGAAACACGCGCAACTCTTCATAACCCGCGGCGCGGTAGCTGGATTCATCAGGGTCGGGCAGCAGATAGTGGGCGCTGACGCCGTGTTGCGTAAGGGTACGCAGGGACGAAGCAAAAGGCGCCGCGGTGTAGTGCAGAATAACCTGCTGCACGGATTCACCTTGGCGGTCGTTGAAATCCCTGGCTGGGAAACTGGTGTCGATAACCAACATAAGAACCGTCCTTTTCATTTCAGGCCGAATCATTCGGCCCGTTCAAGCGCAAAAAAATTACCGCCATCCTGAAGGGTTGAATGTCAGGCGGGCGGTAATTACTTGGCACATGAAAAGCAAGGTTCAGCGGCGCAGCGGCATACCCAGCTCAACCCGCAAGCCGTCCGGCTGGCTGTCGAACTCAAGCGAGCAGGCGCAGCGCTGCACAATCGCCTGCACGATCGCCAGGCCCAGGCCGCAGCCTTCGCTGTTGCCATTACGCCAGAAGCGCTGGGTAAGGTATTGCAGGTCTTCGCTGGAGATCTGCTTGCCATGGTCACGCACGCGAAACACCACGTTATCCGGGGTAGAAAACACGTGCAGTTCCACGCGGGTATCGGCGGGGGTATGGCGCAAGGCGTTGTCCAGCAGGTTACGCAAGGCCGCGACGGCGAGGCCTACGGGCATTTCTACCGGAACGTGGGAGAGGTCCGGCGCAAGAATAAGATCGATACGGGAATTGTCACCGGCATTGGCGTCCTGGATCGCCAACCTGGCGACTTCTTCGGCACTGGACTGCAAGCCATCGTCAAACGACAAGCTGCCCTCCACCCGCGCCAACAGCAACAATTGCTCCAGCGTGCGATGCAAACGGTCAGCGCCCTCCTCGGCGTGCGCCAGCGACTGGTCGCGCGCCGCACCTTCGGTCATGCGCGCCACTTGCAGGTGGGTCTTGATTGCCGTCAACGGGCTGCGCAGTTCATGGGCCGCGTCACCGGTCAGGCGGCGCTCGCGCTCGATGGTCTTGGCGATGCGCTGCAACAGTTGGTTCTGGGTGTCGAGCAACGGCTTGAGCTCGCTGGGCAACGGGTGAATCTGCAAGGGTTCGAGAGAGTCGGCGCTGCGGCGCATCAAGGCGTCGCGCATACGATTGAGCGGCACCAGGCTCTGGCCGATGCCCAGCCACAACAGGCACAGGCAACCGAGCAATGCCACGCCGACCGGTACCGATGCTGCCAGCAGGATCGACAGGTTGAGTGCCTCACGCTCCACCTGGCGGTCTGCGGTGGTGATCAGCAGGTCACCCCGGGACAGGGTGAAACTGCGCCAACCTACGCCATCGATCATCTGGTCACGAAAACCACTCCTGCGCGACTCCAGACCTTCATCCGGGGTCGTGTGGCTGCGTGCCAGGATCTCGCCGCGCAAAGAACTGACCTGGCAGGCCATGCCCCCCGGCACGTTCAATTGTTCGGTGCGCAAATGTGCACCACCGCTGACGCTGGCCAAACCCGGCATCTGTTCGGTGAGCCCGGCTACCATGCGCGCCGAGGCCACCAGGCGCTGGTCGAGGGAGAACATCATCTGGTTGCGCAAATCGTTGAGCATCCAGGCGGCCGCCAGCACCCAGATCAGCACAAAAGCGGCGCCCAGCTTGAACGTCAGGCGCAGGCGCAAGCTCATCACTGAGTGTTCTCTCCTGCATCAGCCGGCCCCAGGCGATAGCCCAAGCCCCTGACGGTCTCGACGATGCCATTGCCCAACTTGCGCCGCAGGTGATGGATATGCACGTTGAGCGCGTTGCTTTCCAGCTCATCACTGAACCCGTAGATGCTGTCCTTGAGCTGCTCGCTGGACAACACACGGCCCTTGTTGTGCAGCAGCGCCTGCAACAGCGCCTGTTCGCGACGGGACAGGTCCACCGGCTGGCCATCCAGGAAGGTCTCGCGGCTGCTGGGGTCGTAGGCCAGGCGGCCGTGCTCGATCAGGTTGACACTGCGCCCCGCCACCCGGCGCAACAGGGTTTGCAGGCGGGCGGCGAGTTCGCGCAGGTCGAAGGGCTTGAGCAGGTAGTCATCGGCGCCAGCTTGCAGGCCGTCGACGCGGTTGGTCACCGAGTCCCGCGCGGTGAGGATCAGCACGGGAATTTCCAGGCCCTGGCTGCGCTGTTGTTGCAGAAGCTTGAGGCCATCTTCGTCAGGCAGGCCGAGGTCGAGCACCATGATGTCGAACGCTGCAGCCTTGAGCATCGCCCTGGCGGCTGCGGCCGTGGCCACGCGCTCGACCGTAAAGCCCTGGGCACCGAGGCCGGCCACGATACCGCTGGCGATCAGTTCGTCGTCTTCACAGACCAGTACGTGCATGCTGAACCCTTCATGAAAGATGGGGGTGATTAGAAAAGCGCCAGATTAAGCGCGCATTATGCCGCTAAAGTTCACAACATCAGATTATCCCTACACTCTAGAATAGCGTCCGGTTAATCATCGGTTAATCAGCGCCACACATTGTGTGCCTCACTTGCATCGAACTAAGGCTTGACCATGCGGCATCTGTTTACCTTTCTGCTGGTGTTGTTCGCGGGATTCGCCCAGGCAGCGCCGGGCAACCCCTTCGAAACCAAACCCGACTTTCTCCCGGTGGGCAAAGCCTTCACCTTTACCTCCGAACGTCTTGAAAGTGGCGAAACCCAACTGTATTGGCAGATAGCCGACGGTTACTACCTGTACCAGCAACGCATGAAGTTCGACGGTTTGGCCGAACAACCCGTGCTGCCCCAGGGTGAACCCCATAGCGATGAGTTCTTCGGCGAACAGCAAGTGTATCGCCAGGGCCTGGAAGTGAAGATCCCGGCCGGCGCCACCGGCAAGGTCAAGCTGGGCTGGCAGGGCTGTGCCGATGCGGGCCTGTGTTATCCACCGCAGTCGATCACCGTGGACCTGGGCGGCAACCCGGCCGTAGCCGCTACCGCGCAGGCCCAGGACCAAAGCCTGGCCAGCGGCCTGCAACAACGCAGCCTGGGCTGGAGCCTGCTGATCTTCTTTGGCCTGGGCCTGTTGTTGGCGTTTGCGCCCTGCTCGCTGCCGATGCTGCCGATTCTCGCCGGCCTGGTGGTTGGCAGTGGCGCCAGCCCGCGCCGTGGTTTTGCCTTGGCCGGTAGCTACGTGGTGTGCATGGCACTGGTGTATGCGGGCCTGGGTGTGATGGCCGCGCTGCTTGGCGCCAACCTCGCCGCGCTGCTGCAAACCCCGTGGATACTCGGCAGCTTTGCCGCGCTGTTCGTGCTGCTGGCCCTGCCGATGTTCGGCTTCTTTGAATTGCAGTTGCCCGCCTTCCTGCGCGACCGTCTCGATAACGTCAGCCGCCAGCAAAGCGGTGGCAGCCTGGTGGGTGCCGGTGTGCTCGGCGCGCTGTCCGGCCTGCTGGTGGGCCCGTGCATGACCGCGCCCCTGGCCGGCGCCCTGCTCTATATCGCCCAGAGCGGCAATGCGCTGCACGGTGGCCTGATCCTGTTCGCCATGGGCATCGGTATCGGCATTCCGCTGTTGCTGCTGGTGACCGTGGGCAATCGCTTCCTGCCCAAGCCGGGCACCTGGATGAACGTGCTCAAGGGTATCTTCGGCTTCCTGTTCCTGGGCACCGCCGTGCTGATGATTCGCCCAGTGGTCGGCGACAGCCTGTGGATCGGCCTGTGGGGTGCGTTGGCGCTGGTGATGGCGTACTGCGGCTGGACACTGGCCCGTGAGTTCGGCCTGGCCGCCAAGGTGTTCGGCGCAGGTTCCCTGGTGCTGGGCCTGTGGGGCGCGGTACTGGTGGTGGGCGCAGCCGGTGGCAGCGATGAGCTGTGGCAACCGTTGAAGGTTTACAGCGGCTCAAAGGTCGCCGGTGCACCGAGCGCTCACGACGCCTTCACCACCATCAATGACCCGGCCGTGCTGCAAAGCCAGCTCGACAGCGCCAAGGCCCAGGGCCAATGGGTGCTGCTGGATTACTACGCTGACTGGTGCGTGTCGTGCAAGATCATGGAGAAACAGGTGTTTGGCAAACCCGAAGTCATGGACGCGCTCAAAGACGTGCGCCTGCTACGCCTGGATGTCACCGCCGACAACGCTGCCAGCCGCGAACTGCTGGGCCGCTACAAGGTGCCGGGGCCACCGAGCTTCGTGTGGATCGGCCCGGACGGTGATGAACGTCGCGCCCAACGCATCACCGGCGAAGTGGATGCCGCCGCCTTCCTGCAACGCTGGACGCAAACCCGAGACGCGCGCTGATGTTGACCCTGACCATCGGCACATTCGCCATCGCCCTGAATCACATCCTGCTGATCAGCGCGCTGATTCTCGCCACCCTGGTGGGCTGGCGCGTGGCCAAGCGTGGCGGTGAGAACCCCGAATCGGTGCTGTTCAGCCTGTTCCTGCTGGGCATGTTGGCCGCCCGCGTCAGCTTCGTGCTGATGTACTGGAGTTATTACAGCAACGACTGGGTCGAGATGGTCGACCTGCGTGACGGTGGCTTCCTCGCCTGGCCCGGCATCATCGCGCTGGTGCTCGGCGCGCTGGCGTATGGCTGGCGTCGCCCGGCCCTGCGCAAGCCGCTCAGCGCCGGGGTGATCACCGGTCTGTTGTTCTGGGGCATGGCCAGCCTGTCCCTCAGCCTGTATGAAAAAGGCACGCGCCTGCCGGACATCACCCTGCGCAACGCCAATGGCGAGGTGGTGCAACTGGCGGATTACCAGGGTGGCCCGCTGGTGATCAACCTGTGGGCCACCTGGTGCCCGCCGTGCCGGCGCGAAATGCCCGTGCTGGAAAACGCCCAGCGTATGCGCCCCGATGTGACCTTTCTGTTCGTCAACCAGGCCGAGAGCATGCAAAGCGTCAGCACCTACCTGGCCACCCAGGGCCTGAACCTGGACAACGTGCTGTTCGACGCCAGCGGCCGCCTCGGCCAGGCCGTGGGCTCCATGGCCCTGCCGACCACGCTGTTCTACCAAGCCGATGGGCGCCTGATCAACAGCCACCTGGGCGAACTCTCCGAAGCCAGCCTGGCCCGCGCCATGGAACCCTTCGATGACACCACGACAAGGAAACCGACATGCCTCGCCTCCGCCACCTGCTGACCCTGCTGCCCTTGACGCTCGCCGCCTCCCTGGCCCAGGCCGAAGACTGGCCGGCGCCGATCAAACAGATCGAAGCCAAGGGCGCCAGGATCATCGGTAAATTCGATGCCCCCAGCGGCCTCACCGGCTACGCCGCCCAGTACCAGAACCGTGGCATGGCCCTGTACCTGACCGCCGACGGCAAAAACGTGATCGCCGGCAACCTGTACGACGCCCAGGGCAATGACCTGAGCACCGCGCCCCTGGAAAAACTGGTGTACGCACCCATGGCCAAGGAAGTCTGGGCCAAGATGGAAAAAAGCAGCTGGATCCAGGACGGCGACAAAAACGCCCCGCGCACTGTGTACCTGTTCAGCGACCCCAACTGCCCGTACTGCAACATGTTCTGGGAACAGGCGCGGCCGTGGGTCAAGGCCGGCAAGGTGCAGTTGCGCCACATCATGGTCGGCATCATCCGCGAAGACAGCCCAGGCAAATCCGCCGCCCTGCTCGCCGCCAAAGACCCGCAAAAAGCCCTGCAAGAACACGAAGCCGCCGGCAAGGGCAGTAAGCTCAAGGCGCTGGAGAAGATCCCGGCCGAGGTCGAGGCCAAGCTCGATGCCAATATGAAGTTGATGGATGAACTGGAGTTGTCAGCAACGCCGGCGATTTTCTATCTGGATGACAAGGGTGGGTTGCAACAGCAGCAGGGGGCGCCGTCGCCGGAGAAGTTGGTGAAGATTTTGGGGCCGAAGTAAGTTGATAAAAACGATGTGCATAAAGCGCCCACCCTAAGCAGGTGGGCGTTTAGTCAAGCTGACTGAAGCTACAACCAGAAGGTAAAGAAATCAAAGTACATCCAATCGCCAGACGATATCTCTATGTAGCCTATTACCGAACCTACCGGTGCAGAAAAATCGATCCAACTATTCAAAGGACTCCCATTTAAATTTACTGCACCTAAATATCCGCCAGACGGACTGTAAAAACTCACTGTCGTAGGATAGTGATTCCAGGTATATGCACACTTCACACGCTTACATGTAAAGGTTAAATCAAGGCGCACTCTTTGATGACTCGGCGTCTGGCCTAACCCATCCGCAAAAACAAGTGCCTGCCCCTCTAGCATCCCTGGCGTCGATGGGTATGTTGAGATACCCATTGTTCCTGGCCCAGACAGAAAACGTATGTTCATTGTCGGGATGCTAATGCTTCCGCCTGCAGAAATCAGTCGGGTCGGCTGCCCAGTGAAGTTCTCATAGCGAACCTTAGGTGGAACACGCACTTTCAAAACCCGCGATGGGCATACTACGTTTTCCTTCAAACTGCCCTGCGTGGACACGCTGAAAGTGAGGATAAAGTCGGTGTCGTCTTTTAACTTATCCAAGGCGGCTCGCAGCACGGGGCCCGCCACCCCTTTAGTCACCTCCTCATCCGTAATGACTCTGTTCTCATACACAACAAACGTGTACGGATTGCCGTTTTCATCTAAGCCCGTGGCGCGCAGCCAGCATATGTGACCTTTGCGCAAAAACCACATTGAACTTTCGAAGGAGTTAGCATTCCCGTCAATGACTCTCAAATCCACAACGCCACGATCTACCCCGGGCGGCGACGCCTCCAGCACGTTTGGCGTTTCCAGACGCGTGGGCAGGTTAATCTTCAAATTCAACGACGCTGAAGTCTGTGCTTCACTACATTTGGTGACCACGGTGTAAGTGATTTCCACCGTTTCGCCCATGCTCTCTATCGCCGCATCAGCAGGCAGGGAAAACTTGACAATGCCGTCACGATTGCCAGCTTCAGATTTCAATTCCCAGCAGAGGCCGTTGGGTCTTTTCCAGCAAACACTGATCTCATGCTTTTCACTCATACGCAGATAATTGACGATTACTTCTAAGCCATGTCGAGCATTCCACGGCTCCAATTCGTCCCCCTCCGCCTGCGCAACTTTGGGCGCAGGCAGCACTAGCTCTTCTTGGACGATATGGAAAGTCGCCGCCGGAGCCTCGATAGCTTTTGATCGGTCAGAGGCTTCGCAGAAACTCACGGCAAAATGCAGTTCAAAATCACTGCAATCAGCCAGTGGTAGCAGTTTGTCTCTCGAGATAAACGTCTCAACACCTTTATTTTTCCAGTCCTCCGTAACAGGCGCCTTCGTCAAAATTTCCGATTGGTAGCTACTTCCGTCCTCATGTTCACCGGTGATCCACATCCAGCAAAACGTTGAGCATGTGGCATAGTCGCCAATATGAACAAACGCCGATGCGTCCTCATCGAAAATATTGAGGTTAACCTTGCCGTGAGTGGCCTCTGCAATTTCCGACTTGGAAAGTCTAGGCTTCAGCACATCGACCACCCGCTCCGGCGACTGAGGCTCTGGACCCATCAGATTAGGAAATTGAACGGTATAGCTCAGCGTCATCGGCTTATTAAAGAAACAAGCAATCACACAGCGCGGTAACTTGACGGACGCCGGGTCCCCATCGCTTTCAATATCCACACAACCCAGTAACTTCGATCCGTAGCCGGGACCGCTTACGTAGAAGCAGATCTGATCACCGGCATAAGTGTCCAGCTCCGGCGCATCTATATCTCCCCCCATTTTTAGTGAGCTCCGGATTGAGGCACCACTTATCATCGAAAAACGCAGACTGCCGCAAATGGGGAGGCAGCAAATTCTCCAGGCCTTGATCCCCAATGAAAGCAGCGGTACGACGATGTTGGATTTGAAGAGCGTTCCTGGGAAGACGGGTCTCTTCATCAGGGTTTTCAACTTCAGCCGGCGGTTGGGGCTCCTCGCCACTGGTGATCCAGGCAGCCTGACAAGTAATTGATTCGTAACGTGGCTTTTGACGTGCCAGCCAACCACGAGGAATCGGAAATTCAAGTTTTTCGCCTGATGCTATATCTTCGAGCGTTAATGCATACCCGTAAGCCACGATATAGAAAACGGGTTTTCCACTGAATTGCTCAATAACGACACTGCAATAAATTTTATCTCCAACCTGGGCAAGTGGAGGAATAGGTATTTCAACTATCTCATCGCCTTTGTGATCGTGCATGTCATAGGTTGGCGTATTTTGGAATATCTTTTCATCTCTTAATCGAGGCGCTAGCGCTTTACTTTGTTCTGCAGAGTAAAAAGTCACCCCCACTTCCTTGGTTAGTGAAACGGCTGGTTTACCGCTCACTGTGCCCTCGTACCATACGATCAGCGTGTACCCCATGGACATGGTCAGGTATTTCTGCGGAATCAGGATTTCCCTGGCACCCGGCTGCCCGCTTGAGTCAACAACATCATTCAAGCGGATCTCTGGCGCCTCCTTTATGCTGAACTTTACGGTGATGTCCAACCTGTCCATGCGCGAGTCGACAGTCAGGTATGAGTCCTTCTCCATCGCTTCTGCCGTAATCGTCCCGTACAGCTCACTGGAGATGATGGGCGCGTCGACTTCTAGCGCCTGCGGCTGTGGCGTAATTGAAGGCGTTGACGCATTGTCGGTATTTGAGGGGGTTTCAGGAATGGATGTTTGCTTGGCCACTTTCAGAACTCCGTGTTCAAGAGAGGTAGGTATCCTCGACCAGCCCAGTCCGGCCAAGGCACTCCCTTAAGTGAGTCCTATTTTTTCGCCCCCGCCTACTGTCAGAATTGACAGTTCGCGCTAAAAAAACGGCGCTGCCCGACCAACGGACAGCGCCCTTTGCGCCTTAGAGCCCCTCCAACTCCGCCATCAAATCACTCAACCGATCCACCTTCTCGGCACTGATTTCATTAGCGGCCAACCCGTGGATATACGCGGCCAACTCCGCCACCGTGCTGCACTCGAACATCGCCCGCAGCGGCACATCGCGCTGCAACGTTTTCTGCACCCGCGAAGCGATCTGCGTAGCCAGCAGCGAGTGCCCACCCAGTTCGAAGAAATTGTCCTGCACCCCTACCCGCTCGACTTTCAGCACTTCGGCCCAGATAGCCGTCAACGTGGCTTCCAGTTCAGTGCGCGGCGCCACATAGTCCTGGCTGTGCAACTGGCCGATTTCCAAAGCCGGCAGGGCCTTGCGGTCGAGTTTGCCGTTGGCGTTGAGGGGCAGGCGTTCTAGCCATAGCCACTGCAGCGGCACCATGTATTCGGGCAGTTCGGCACGCAGGCGTTGCTTGATGCGCTCCAAGTGTTCGCTCGGGTCCAGCGTGGCGTCGGCAGCCACCAGGTAGCCGACCAGGTGCTTGCCATTGGCCCCCTCTTGCACACCCACCGCCGCATCACGCACCTGCGGTTGTTCGTGCAGGCGCGCTTCGATTTCACCCAGTTCGATGCGGTAGCCGCGAATCTTCACCTGGTGGTCAATACGCCCGACATACTCCAGCACACCATCGCTGCGACGCCGCGCCAGGTCGCCGGTACGGTAGAGGCGCTCGCCGGGCGCGCCAAAGGGGTTGGGTACAAACGCCTGGGCGGTGCGCAGCGGATCGCTGACGTAGCCGCGACCGACACCGGTGCCGGCGACGCACAGTTCACCGACTGCGCCCTGGGGCACCAAGTCGAGCGCACCGTCGAGCAGGTACAAACGGTTGTTGTCGGTCGGCGTACCTATCGGCAGGTAAGTGCCACGGGTCGAGGCCAGGTCAACGCGGAAGAACGCCACATCATCCGAGCACTCCGCCGGGCCATAAGCGTTAACCAGACCAATCTGCGGATAGCGCAGTAACCACTGGTGCGCCAGTTCCGGAGGCATTGCCTCACCCGTCGGCAACATCCAGCGCAAACCATCCAGGCCGATACGCTCCTGGGCCAACATGCCCTGGATCAGCGACGGCACACTCTCCAGCACAGTGATGCCCTGTGCTTGAACGTGCGCCAGCAACCCCTGCGGATCATGAGCAATGGTGTTCGGCACAATATCTACCCGCGCACCAAACAGCGGCGCGGCGAGGAACTGCCAGACGGAAATATCAAAACTTTGCGAAGCGGTCTGGGCGATCACATCCGCGTCGCTCAGACCCAGATACGGCACCTTGCTCAACTGGTTGTTGAGCATCCCGCGCTGTTCAACCATCACGCCCTTGGGCAAGCCGGTGGAGCCCGAGGTATAGATCACGTAGGCGAGGTTGTCCGGGGCGCTATAGAAGCCTGGGTTTTCGCCACGGGCAGGGATTTCCTCCCACACCAGCAGTTGGCAATCGACCCCTTCGAGCAGTTCGATGGCCTGTTCCCGGCACGCCTCGGTGCACACCAGCAAGGGCGTGCGGCTCAGGTCGATGATGCGGCTAAGGCGCGGACCCGGCAGCCCCGGATCCAGCGGCAGGTAGCCGGCACCGGCCTTGAAACTGCCGATGATCATGCCCAGCAGATCCAACCCACGTTCAGCCAGCAACGCCACCGGTTGGTCCAGGCCCACACCCGCCGCAATCAGCGCGTGGCCCAGGCCATTGCTGCGGCGGTTCAGCTCGTCATAGCTCCATTGCTGGTCGAGGCAACTGGCGGCGATACGCTGCGGATGCTGCGCCACCTGTTGCTCGAACAACTCGATGTAGCTGCGCTCCAGCGGGTAGGCATGTGCGCTCTGGTTACAGCCTTCCACCAGGAATTCACGTTCCTGCTCGCCCATCAGCGGCAGCTCGGCCATGTCGCCATGGAAGCCCTGCACCAGCGCCAGCAGCAGGCGCTTGAACTCACTGAGCATGCCTTGCACGGTGCTTTCGTCGAAGTAGCGCTGGTCGTAGGACAGGTGCAAACCAAGGTCATCCCCTGGATAACACACGGCAGTCAGCGGGAAGTTGGTGTGGGTGCGCCCGGAATCGGACGTGGCATTCAGGCTTTGCGCACGGTCCAGCACCGAGACTTCCACCGGGGCGTTTTCGAACACAAACAGGCTGTCGAACAACGGCTGGCCCTTGGGCAATTCGCTGTGCTCCTGGATGGTCACCAGCGGCAGGTATTCGTACTCGCGCAGCTGCATATTGCTGTCGAGCAAACCGCTCAACCACTGGCGCACGCTGCAAGGCTGGCCGTCCTCGGGCAGTTTCACCCGCAGTGCGATGCTGTTGATAAACAGGCCGACGGTACGTTGCATCTCAGGCATCTCTACCGGGCGCCCGGCCACCGTGACACCGAACAACACATCGCGATCGCCACTCAAGCGACGCAGCACCAATGCCCATGCCGCCTGGGCAAAGGTGTTGACGGTGAGCTGGTGCGCCTGCGCCAGTTCACGCAGTTGCGCACCGTCACGGGCATCGAGGCGGGTGTAGCAGTCGCCCACCACCATGCCGCCGCTGCCGCCGGCATGTTCGCGCAGGAACGGGCGATCGCTCGGGATCGGCGTGGTGCGTTCGAAGCCTTGCAGGTTTTGTTGCCACCACTGGCGCGCTTCATTGAGGTTCTGGCGTTGCAGCCAGGCGATGTAGTCGCGGTAGCGCGGCGGCGTCGCCAGTTGCGCGTCGCGACCCTCGCCCAGGGCCATGTAGATATCGAAGAAGTCATTCATCAACAGCGAACGGCACCATGCATCGATGAGGATGTGGTGGTTGCTCATCATGAACCAGTAACGTGCCTCCCCCACGCGGATCAGGCGCAAGTGGAACGGGGCCTGGTTGAGCAGATCGAATCCTGCTTCACGCTCGGCCTTGAGCAACGCTTGCAGGCGCGGTTCCTGCTCATCCTGCGGGTCGGCGCTCCAGTCCAGGTATTCAATCGGCGTACTGCCGGGCTTGTGGATCACTTGCAGCATGTCTTCGCCGACGTTCCAGCAGAACGAAGCGCGCAAGGCTTCATGGCGGGCGATCACCGCTTGCCAGGCCTGGGCGAAACGCTCGGGGTCCAGGGCGCTGTTGATGCGGTAACGGTCCTGCATGTAATACAGGCCGGTGCCCGGTTCCAGCAAGGTATGCAGCAACAGGCCCTCTTGCATCGGGGTGAGCGGATAGACGTCTTCGATGGCGCTGGCCGGAACCGGCAAGGCATCCAGTTGCGCCTGGGTCAGGTGCGCCAGGGGGAAATCGGACGGTGTGAGGCCTCCGGCATCGTCCTGCAGGCAATGGGCGATCAGGCTGCGCAGTTCGGCCAGGTAGGCGTCGGCCAGCCTGCCGATGGTGTGCGCATCGTGGCGTTCACGGCTGAAGGTCCAGCGCAGCACCAGCTCACCGCCGTAGACCTGGCTGTCGACACTCAGCTCATTGGGCAGCGGTGCATCCGGGTCATGGGCCAGGCCGGCGGACTCATCCAGCGGGTGGAACAGCGCCTCGGCGCCAAAGCTCTGGTCGAACTGACCGAGGTAGTTGAAGGTGATGTCGGCGCCTGGCAATGCCGCCATGCTGCGTTTGCACAGGTCGTCCGCCAGGTAGCGCAGCACGCCGTAGCCCAAGCCCTTGTGCGGCACGCCGCGCAGTTGCTCCTTGATCGCCTTGATCGAGGCGCCCTGCTCGGCCAGCGGGGTCAGACGCAACGGGTAGGCGCTGGTGAACCAACCGACGCTGCGCGTCAGGTCGATCTCATCGAACAACGGTTCGCGGCCGTGGCCTTCCAGCTGAATCAAAGCCGAGTCGTGGCCGCTCCAGCGGCACAGCACGCGGGCCAGGGCCGTCAACAATAAGTCGTTGACCTGGGTGCGGTAGGCGCTCGGCGCTTGCTGCAACAGTTGGCGCGTGGTCTCTGCGTCCAGGCGCACGCTGACCGTCTCGGCGTCACGATTGCGCAAGCTGCCTTGCGCGCGTGCCACCGGCAGTGTCACGGCCGGGCCGGCCAACTGGTCCTGCCACAGGCTTAACTCTTCGCGCAGGGATTCGCTGCCGGCGTACGCCTGCAAACGCGCGGCCCAATCGCGCAACGCGCTGGTCTTGGCCGGCAGGCTGACAGACTGGCCGTCACTGAGTTGGCGATAAACGTTTTGCAGATCCTCCAGCAATACACGCCACGACACGCCATCGACCACCAGGTGATGGATCGCGATCAGCAAGCGCTGCTGGCCCTGCGGCCCGTCCACCAGCAACGCACGCAACAGCGGCCCGTGCTCAAGGTCGAGGCTGCGCTGGGTATCGGTGAACAGCGCGGTGCATTGCTCCATGTCGCGCACCTGCGCCTGCATCAGCACGCCGCCTTCCGGCACGGCCAGGTGTTCGGCATGCCACTGCGCGTCGCGCCGGGTGAAGCTCAGGCGCAGCGCGTCGTGATGTTCCAGCACCGCCAGCAACGCTTGCTCCAGGCGATGGGGGTCGAGCAGTTGCAATGGCTTGAGCACCAGCGCCTGGTTCCAGTGCTGGCGCGCCGTAATATCGGTGTCGAAGAACCAATGCTGGATCGGCGTAAGCCCAGAGCTGCCGGTCAATACACCTTGCTCGGCGGTGACCTGCTGCGAACGGGTGGCGACAGCGGCCAGGGTTTGCACGGTCTGGTGCTGGAACAGGTCACGGGGGCTGAAATGGATCCCGGCCTGGCGCGCCCGGCTGACCACTTGGATCGACAGGATCGAGTCACCGCCCAGCTCAAAGAAGTTATCGTCGAGGCCGACTTGCTGCACATTCAACACCGCGCACCAGATGGCGGCCAGGCTGTGTTCCAGCGCATTGCGTGGCGCTACGTAGGCTTGGCGATTGGCCTCAGGGTCCGGCTCAGGCAAGGCGCGGCGGTCGAGCTTGCCGTTGGCGGTCAGCGGCATACTGTCCAGCACGATCAAATGCGCAGGCACCATGTAGTCCGGCAGTTGCGCCTTGAGGTGCGCCTTCAGCGCCTCGCGCAAGGCGACAGGCTCGGCATCGCTGACCAGGTACGCCACCAGTTGCTTGCCGCTCGGTGCATCCAGGGCCAGCACTACCGCTTCGCGCACGGCGGCATGTTCGAGCAAGCGCGTTTCAATCTCGCCCAACTCGATACGGAAACCGCGAATCTTCACCTGGTGGTCGATACGCCCCAGGTATTCCACCAGGCCATCGGCGCGTTGACGCACCAGGTCGCCGGTGCGGTACAGGCGCCCGCCCTTGGCGGCAAACGGATCGGCGACAAACCGCTCCGCAGTCATCCCTGGCCGGCGGTGGTAGCCCTGGGCCAGGCCGGCACCGCCGATATACAACTCACCACTGGCGCCTTGGGGCACCAGCGCCAGGTCGGCGTCGAGAATGTAGGCCACGCGCTCACCGATGATGCTGCCAATCGGCACGCTGCCGGCGCCCTCCTCCAACTGCTGCGGCGCCAGGCTGGCCAGCGGCATCACCACGGTTTCGGTGGGGCCATAGGCGTTGAAGAACACCTCAGGCATGAACGCCGCACGAATACGTTGCAGGTGCTCGCCGGTCAAGGCTTCGCCACCGGTGATGCACATGCGCACCGGCAAGGTCTGCTGCCGGGTCGCCAGCCACTGCGCCAACTGGCTGCCATAGCTGGGGGTAAAGCCAAGGATATTGATGCGATGGGTACGAATCAGCGCGCAGATTTCTTCGGCATCCCACTGGCCCTGGGCGCGCAATACCACGTGGGCACCGCTGAGCAGCGGCACCAGCAAACGCTCGGTGGCGGCGTCGAAGTTGATCGAATAAAAGTGCAGCTCGCAGTCATCCGGACGCATACCGAACCGTTCGATCACCGCCTGACAATGCATGGCGATTTCACCGTGGGACACCACCACTCCCTTGGGCTTGCCAGTGGAGCCGGAGGTATAGATCAGGTACGCCTGGTGTTGCGCCAGGCTCACAAACGGCAGCGCATCGGCAGGGTAATTCTCCAGCACCGGCAGGTCGTCTTCCAGGCACCAGCACGCCACGGTCGTCGGTAATTCGCCGAGGGCTTCGAACATCGCCGCATCGCTGAGCAGCAGGCCGATGTCGCTGTCCTCGATCATGTAATGCAGGCGGTCCAACGGGTATTCCGGGTCCAGCGGCACATAGGCGCCACCGGCCTTGAGGATCGCCAGCAGGCCGATGACCATTTCCAGCGAGCGCGGCAGTGCCAGGCCGACCCGTACCTGCGGGCCCACCCCGCGCTCGCGCAGCATCCAGGCCAGGCGGTTGGCGCGGGCGTCCAGCTCAGCATAAGTGAGCGTCACACCGGCAAAGGTCAGCGCTGGGGCATCGGCACGCTGGCTGGCTTGATGGCTGAACAGCTGATGGATGCATTGGTCGAGGCGATGCTCGCCCTTCTCAACCCCGAGGCTGTCCTGCAATGCGCGCTGTTCATCTGCGCTCAACAACGGCAATTCGCTGAGACGCTGCTGCGGGTTGGCGATCAAGGCGTGCAACAGGTTGCGCCAATGTTCGGCCATGCGCGCAATGCGCGGTTCATCAAACAGGTCGGTGCTGTAGGTCAGGCAGCAACCCAGGCGATGGTCGAGGTCGGTGACTTCCAGGTTAAGGTCGAACTTGGTCGCCCGCGCATCGTTGGCCAGGTACTCGACGGTCATGCCCGCCAGTTGGCGGCTCTGCTGGAACTCCCAGCGCTGCACGTTGCACATCACCTGGAACAGTGGGTTATACGCGGCACTTCGCGCCGGTTGCAGGGCTTCCACCAGATGATCGAACGGCAGGTCCTGGTGAGACTGGCCCTCGATCACCGTATGACGGACTTGCTCGAACAGCTGGGCGACACTCATCTGCCCATCGAGCTGGCAACGCAGCACCTGGGTGTTGAGGAACGCGCCGATCAGCCCTTCGCTTTCCGGACGAATGCGGTTGGCGACCGGCGCGCCGATGCGCAGGTCGGTCTGGCCGCTGTAGCGGTAGAGCAACACGGCCAGGGTGGCGGTCATGGTCATGAACAGCGTGAGGCCACGCTCGGCATTGAAGGCGCGCACGCGGGCGGCCAACTCATCGCTCAGGTCAAAGCGGTACAGCTCGCCCTGGTGGCTTTGTACCGCAGGCCGTGGGCGATCACCGGGCAGTTCCAGCAGAGGATGTTCAGTGCCCAGTTGCGCGGTCCAGTAATCCAGCTGGCGTTGGCGCTCGCCGGACTCCAGCCACTGGCGCTGCCACACGCTGTAGTCGAGGTACTGCACCGGCAGCGGCACCAGCGGCGAATCGCGTTCGTCGATAAAAGCTTCGTACAAGGCGCTGAGTTCACGGGCAAAGATGTCCATGGCCCAGCCTTCGGTGACGATATGGTGCAGGGTCAGCACCAGGTAGTGTTCCTGCTCGCCGGCCTTGACCAGGCAGGCCCGCAGCAGCGGCCCGGTTTCCAGGTTGAACGGCGTGTGCGCTTCTTGATCCGCCAGTTGCTGCAAACGCTGTTGGCGCTCGGTTTCGCTCAGCGCTGAGAAGTCCTGCCAGTCCATGCGCACGCCGGTCTGCGGTGCGACGTTCTGGCACGCCACGCCGTCAACGCTCGGGAAGGTGGTACGCAGGGTTTCGTGACGCATGATCAATGCCTGCAACGCCGCCTCGAAACGTTGCACATCCAGCACGCCGCGCAGGCGCGCCATGCCGCCGACGTTGTAGGCCGGGCTGTCCGGTTCCATCTGCCAGAGGAACCACATGCGCTGCTGGGAATAGGACAACGGCACCGGCGCGCTGCGGTCGACCTTGGCGATTGCGCTTTGTTGGTTGCGCTGCCCCGCCGCCTGGATCAGCCCGACCTGCTCGACAAAGGCGCCCAACTCACTGGCTTCGAACAGGGTGCGCAACGGCAGCTCGACGTCACACGCCTGGCGGGTGCGCGAGATGATTTGCGTGGCCAGCAACGAGTGCCCGCCCAAGGCGAAGAAGTCATCGCGCAGGCCAATGCGCGGCAGGCCCAAGACCTCGCGCCAGATCGCGGCGATTTGCAGCTGCAAAGGCGTGTGCGGTTCGACGTGTTCGCGGGTTTGCCAGACCGGCTCGGGCAAGGCGCGCCGGTCGAGCTTGCCGCTGGGGCTCAGCGGCATGGCGTCCAGGCGCATCAGCAGCGCGGGCACCATGTATTCCGGCAATTGGGCGGCCAGGGCGGTTTTGACCTGTTGCTCATCCAGTTCGGTGTGGGCGGTGTAATAGCCGATCAACTGCGCGTCGCGCACCAGCACCACGGCTTGGGCGATACCGTCCTGGGCCAGCAGGCGTGCTTCGATTTCTTCCGGTTCCACCCGGAACCCACGCAGTTTGACCTGCTGGTCCAGGCGCCCGAGGTATTCAAGCACGCCATCGGCACTCCAGCGCGCCCGGTCACCGGTGCGATACAGGCGTGCGCCCGCCGCACCCAAGGGGTCCGCAACAAAGCGTTCGGCCGTCAGCCCGGCACGACCAAGATAACCACGCGCCAGGCCGATGCCGCCGATGCACAACTCGCCCGGCACCCCGGCCGGCAGCGGGTTGAGCTGCTCGTCGAGCACGCGGCAGATCACATTGCCCAACGGCCGACCAATCGGCGAGCGCTCACCATCGGTGGCGGAGCAATGCCAATGAGTAACGTTGATCGCGGTTTCGGTCGGGCCATAACGGTTGTGCAACTGCACCGCCGGCAACTGCGCCAACACGCGGTTGCGCAACTCGGCGGGCAGGGCTTCGCCACCGGAGAACATACGGCGCAAGCTGGTGCATTCGGCTGCCAGCGGTTCATCGATAAACAGCTGTAACAACGGTGGCACAAAGTGCAGCGTGGTCACGCCATGTTCCTGCACCAACTGCGCGATGCGGTGCGGGTCGCGGTGTTCACCCGGCCCCGCGAGCACCAGGCGGCAACCGGTGATCAGCGGCCAGAAACACTCCCACACCGACACGTCGAAACTGATCGGCGCCTTTTGCATCAGCACATCGGTTTCATTCAATTGATAGGTGGCCTGCATCCACTGCAAACGCTCGGCCAGCGCGCCATGGGTGTTGCCCACGCCCTTGGGTTGGCCGGTGGAACCGGAGGTATAAATCACGTAGGCAAGGTTGTCGCCATGCAGGTGCAAGCCCGGTGCCTGGGTTGGCCAGCTGTCGAGGTGCAGGCTGTCCATGGCGATCACGCACACGCCTTCGGCAGTCGGCAACTGCTCCAGCAACGCGGTTTGGGTCAGCAGCAGGTGTACGCCACTGTCCTTGAGCATGTAGGCCAGGCGCTCGGCAGGGTAATCCGGATCGAGCGGCACGTAGGCGCCACCGGCCTTGATGATGGCCAGCAGGCCGATCAGCAGTTGCGGCGAACGCTCGGCGGCGATGGCCACACACACGTCCGGGCCGACGCCTTTGTCGCGCAGGTAGTGAGCCAGGCGGTTGGCCTGGGTATGCAGTTGGGCGAAGGTCAGGCTGCCGTGCTGCCAGACCAGCGCAGTGGCGTCCGAATTCTGTTGG
Organism: Pseudomonas sp. W15Feb34; assembly: GCF_023127765.1. NCBI lineage: Bacteria > Pseudomonadati > Pseudomonadota > Gammaproteobacteria > Pseudomonadales > Pseudomonadaceae > Pseudomonas > Pseudomonas sp. W15Feb34. The sequence goes on along the minus strand of NZ_SPKN01000027.1, from coordinate 5,275 downwards.
CTGAGCAACTCAGGCAACCACTGCCGGGCCGGCTCGCAGGGCGCTTCGCCCCAGGGTTGCTGCTGGCCGGGCGGCATCAACGGCAGGTCGCCGATGGCCTGTTGCGGTTGCTCGCAGACCGCTTGCAACACGCTGACGTAGTGCTCGGCCAGGCGCTGGATAGTCGCGCTTTCGAACAGCTCATCGGCGTAGTCGAACGACAGGCTGAAACGCCCGTTGCGGTCTTCTTCGCTATGCAGTTGCAGGTCGAACTTGGCTTCGCGGCTGTGCCATGGCAGTTCATCGGCCAACAGCCCCGGCAAGCGGCGCAAGGCACTCAGATCACGTTGCTGGTGGTTGAACATCACCTGGAACAGGCCCTGTTCACGGGCCTGGGGGAAGGCTTCCAGCAATTGTTCGAAGGGCAAGTCCTGATGGGCCTGGGCCCCCAACGCACTGTGGCGGGTGGCGGCCAGCAGTTGGTCGAACGGCAGGCGCCCGTCCAGCTCGGCACGCAGTACCAGGGTGTTGATAAAGAAACCGATCAGGCCCTGGGTTTCCTGGCGCGGGCGGTTGGCATTGGGCACGCCGATGCGAATATCGCGCTGGCCGCTGTAGCGATGAAGCAAGGTCTGGAACGCCGCCAGCAACAGCATGAACGGGGTCGACTCATGAGCCTGAGCGGTTTGGCGAATCGCGGCGCTGAGGCGTGTATCCAGACGCAGGCTATGCCGCGAGGCGCTGTGCCGATGCTGGGCCGAACGCGGATGATCGGTGGCCAGGTTCAAGGCCGGATGCTCCTCACCCAACTGCGCCGTCCAGTACGCCAACTGGCGCGAGCCTTCGCCTTCGGCCAGCCATTGGCGCTGCCAGCTGCCGTAGTCGGCGTAGTGCAGGGCCAGCGGCAGCAGCTCAAGGGGCTGGCCCTGGACGGCAGCGGCGTACAGGCGCGAGAACTCGTCGATCAGGATATTCAGCGACCAGCCGTCGGCGATGATGTGGTGCAGCGTCACCAGCAGTTGGTGGTCTTCATCGTCCAGGCGCACCAGGGTAACCCACAGCAGCGGGCCTTTCTCCAGGTCGAATTGGGTACGCGCTTCATCTTCGCGAATCTGCTGCGCACGCGCTTCGCGCTCGGCAGCGGGCAAGTCACTGAGGTCGATGACTTGCAGCGCAAAATCCGTCGCGGCCTCGACACGCTGAAAGCCCTGACCCTCGCGCTCGTAAAAACGCGTACGCAGGGCTTCGTGGCGTTGGATCAGTTGCTGGAAGCTTGCGCGCAACGCCTCTTCATCCAGCTCGCCACGTAGGTGCAAGGCGCCGGGAATGGTGTAGGCGCTGCTGTGCGGGTCCAACTGCCAGGTGATCCACAGGCGGTTCTGTGCCAGCGACTGGGGCAGCTCTTCCTGGCGCGACAACGCGTGAATCACGCCCTGGGCGACGCCGCCGTCCTGTTGCAATTGCGCCACGCCCGCCGCGAAGGCAGACAGCGTCGGTGCCTCGAACAGCAGGCGCAGGTTCAGTTCCAGGCCCAGGGTTTCACGCAGGCGGGCGACCACTTGGGTGGCGCTGATGGAGTTGCCACCCAGCAGGAAGAAATGGTCATCGGCGGCCACGCTGGGCAGTTGCAGTTGCTCGCACCAGATCGCCGCGATCTGTTGTTGCACATCAGACGCCAGCGCCGCGCCGCTCGCAGCCTCTTGTACTCCGGGGAATTGCGCATAGCTATCGAGGCTGCCATCGGCGTGGCGAATCGCACAGGCTGCGCGCTGTACCTTACCGCTGGACGTCTTCGGCAGCGCACCGGGGTTAAGCAGCACCACCACGCTCGGGGCTTGCTGGCAGGACTCGGCCACCGCTTGGCGGATCGCTTTGATCAGTGCTTCCGGCGGCAGGATTTTCTGCACGCTGCGGCTGATTTCCGCAGCAATGCCGATGCCCTCCAGGCCCTGGTCATTCACGGCAAAGGCGGCGACGCGACCTTTGCGCACCACCTCCACTTCACGCTCGATGGTCTGTTCAATGTCCTGGGGGTAGAGGTTGTGGCCGCGCACGATCAGCAGGTCTTTGAGGCGACCGGTGATATACACCTCGCCGTCGCGGATGAAACCCAGGTCACCGGTGCGCAACCAGGTGCGGCCGGCGTGCTGGACGAAAGTCTTGGCGCTGGCTTCGGGGTTGCGCCAGTAACCGTGGGCGATACTCGGCCCCGTGGCCCAGAGTTCGCCGACACAATTGTCGGCAAGCTCGGTGAGGGTATGCGGGTCGGCGATCAGCACAGCGTGGTCCGGCTGGCTGGTGCCGCAACTCATGATCGCACTGCCCTGGCCCGGTTCGGCACGGTTGGCGGCCAGCGCTTGCTCGTCCATGTGCATCGCGGGAATCCCGCAACCACGGGTGCCGCCGGCAACAAACAGGGTCGCTTCGGCCAAACCGTAGGAGGCGAAGAAGTTGTTCGGAGTGAAACCGCAGGCGGCGAATTTTTCCGCGAAGCGCTCCAGGGTATCGAGGCGAATCGGCTCGGAGCCGGAATAGGCCACGCGCCAGCGGCTCAAATCCAGGCGTTCGAGGGCCGACTCGCTGACCCGCTCGCTGCACAGACGGTAGGCGAAATCCGGGCCGCCACTGATGGTGCCGCCGTATTCGCTGATCGCTTGCAGCCAACGCAACGGTCGGCCGAGAAAATAGGCCGGCGACATCAACACACAGGGCACGCCGCTGAAAATCGGTTGCAGCAGGCCACCGATCAGGCCCATGTCGTGATACAGCGGCAACCAGCTGACGATCACATCATCGGGGTTGAGGTCGATACCGAAGCCACGACGGATCAGCACTTCGTTGGCCACCAGGTTGCCATGGCTGACTTGCACGCCCTTGGGCAAGGCGGTGGAGCCCGAGGTGTATTGCAGGAAGGCGATGTCGTCGGCCTGCAATTGGGGCTCGACCCAGTGCTCGGCAAGCTGCGCCTCCAGGGTGTCCACGCTCAGCACCGGCGGCGCGTTTTCAATCTGCGCCAGGTCCTCGCTGAGGCTGGCAATCGTCAACAACAGGCGCGGCTCGGCATCGCTGATGATCGACAGCAGGCGCTCCTGGTGATGGCGGCGCGTGGACTCCGGCGGATACGCCGGCACCGCGATCACCCCGGCATACAGGCACCCAAAGAACGCTGCGACGTAGTCCGGGCCGCTGGGGAACAGCAGCACCGCCCGTTCGCCAAGGCCGGCATTGGCTTGCAAGGCGGCGGCGATGGTGCGGGCGCGTTGGTCCAGGTCGCGGTAGCTGAGTACCACACTGTGCTCGACGCTGTCGGCGAGGAAGCGCAACGCGACCTGATCCGGTGTCTGCGCAGCGCGGCGTTGAAGGGACTGGGCCAGGGTGCGGGGGAGTTCGAAGGCGTCCATCATGGGGTTCCTGCCTGAAATCGGCTTACGGGAAATTCGGGAAATCGGTGAGGTTCAGCCGGCGGCAAGTTGCCGTGCCGCGCCAATGCGCCAGCGCGCCAAGTGCTCGTCGGCATAGCGCCGCAGGCAGCGCAATACGGCGCTTTCGTGCTGTACGAGAAAGAAGTGATGGCCGTCGAACATATCCAGGGAGAAACCGCTGGCGGCGTCGAGTTGCCAGTCGAGCAACTGGTCGGCGCGTACGCTGTCCTGCTTGCCGCCAAACACATGGATTGGCAGGCCAAGCGGCTCGCGCTCGCCGTAGATGAAACTGCCGCACAGCAGAAAGTCGGCGCGCAGGATCGGCAACATCAACTGCATCAACTCGGGGCTGGCCAGGGCTTCTTCGGCAGTGCCCTGCAATTCGCGCAGGCGGGCGATGAGTTGGGCATCGGTCTTCTCGATAGCGTATTCGCTGACATCGCGCCGCGCCGGGCCAGCCGTGCCTGAAGCAAATAACGCCAGGGGCGCAGGCACATTGCGCGCGCTCAAGGCATGGGCCAACTCGAACGCCAACAGCCCACCCAGGCTGTGGCCGAACAAGGCATAAGGGCCGTCGAGATCACGGCTGATTTCCTCAGCCAATTGCGCCGCCAGAGCCTTGATATCGCGCTGCAACGGCTCGTCCATGCGCCTGCCGCGCCCGGGTAATTCCAGCGGGCATACCTGCAACCAATCCGGCAGGACGCGGCGCCAGCGAGCATAGACCGAGGCGCTGGCGCCTGAGTGGGGCAGGCAAAACAGACGCAGCCGGGTGGGCGTATTCATCACGCAAGCACTCCAAACTGACACACGCCCAATGCACGATAAAAACCCATCTGCTCCTCCTGCGGGTGCTGATCCTTGGCCGTTTGTTAACAAGCCTGTCACCCAGAAGAACGGACGGCCCCGGAAAATAATTAGTCGCAGGCTGCGAGCGAGACGTGGTTCACACCTTCCACAAAGGCATAAGATTAGTTCTCCTTCTCATTTGACAATCATTATCATTCAGCATAATTTGTTGCCCGATGTGTAGGAGGCCTCAGCAAGGACGCCCTCCCCTAACCTCTTTTGCGACAAGGTGATTTCCATGACGGAACAAGTATCCACAGGCAGGTGCGACTCACCCCTTCTGCAGGCGTTCGTCGATAATCGACTGATATTGGTGAAGATCGCCGCACGCATTACCGGGTGCCGCTCCCGTGCCGAAGACGTGGTACAGGACGCCTACTTCCGGTTGCAGTCAGCGCCAACGATCACTTCATCGTTCAAAGCCCAACTGAGTTACCTGTTCCAGATCGTGCGTAACCTGGCGATCGATCATTACCGCAAGCAGGCCCTGGAGCTCAAATACTCCGGGACCGAAGAGGAAGGCTTGAATGTGGTCATTCACGGCGCTTCACCGGAAACCTCCCATATCAATTTCAACACCCTGGAAAACATCGCCGACGCCCTGACGGAACTGCCCCAGCGCACCCGCTATGCGTTCGAGATGTACCGCCTGCATGGCGTGCCGCAAAAGGATATCGCCAAGGAGTTGGGGGTTTCGCCGACATTGGTGAACTTCATGATTCGCGATGCGCTGGTGCATTGCCGCAAGGTGTCGGGCAGCCACAGCGATACGTTTGCGCGCAGGGTTTGAGCGCGGCGGGCCCATGCTGCGGGAGCAGAGGCGTGATGCTGGTACCGATGAGCATGGGTATCCACACAACTCGTGTAGCCGCAACCAACCGTAACCACAATGCGAAGCGAGCCGCTCGTGATCTTGATCTTGATCTGCTTTTGATCTCAGGCGCCCCGTCAAACCACGCTGGCCGTAATTCGCCATGGATTTGGGGGGTAAACCGGCAGGGATGCCGGTTTAGCCGCCCCGCGCC
>NZ_SPKN01000026.1:0-73203 GCF_023127765.1 Pseudomonas sp. W15Feb34 | reverse complement strand
ATTCCGGCCAGCGTGGTTTGACGGGGCGCCTAAGATCAAAAGCAGATCAAGAGCAAGAGCGGCTCGCTTCGCATCGTGGTTACCGTAGGGGGGGCTGCGAACTGAAGTTGTGTAGATACCTATGCCCCGATGAGGAAGTGTCAGTAAATACATTCAGGACTGACCCACCGCTATCGGGAGCAAGCCCCCTCCCACAGTTTGACCCAGATCAACTTCAGGCCTTCGCCGGGCCGTTGCCGATTTGCCACACAAACGGTGGCTCTGTCCCGTTGATCACCCAGTCGCCCACGATCCGCGCCTTGTAGATCACCGGATTGTGCGAAGACACCGTCCGTGCGTTGCGCCAATGCCGGTCCAGCGCCTTGCCTTGGCGCACATCCGAGGCCCCTAAGGCGTTGAACAATTGGCTGGTGGCACGCTGGATCAAATCCGAAACCACCACTTGCGCCGTCGCCGACTCAATCTCAGCCGCCACATTGGCTTCGCGTTCGGCCACGTCATTGCCGCCAAAGCGCGCCAGATAAGCCTGTTGCGCCGGCACTGCGGCCTTCAACGCGCTGGCCTGGGCGGCGTATACCAACGCGGCGACTTCGCCCACCACCTGTTGCACCTGCGCATCCTGGCTGACGTGCGTTGCATTGCCATGGCTGTAGATGCGCTGGCGGTTGCGCACCTGGTGGCCCACGTCGATGAGCGCAGCGCGACCGATACCGGCCAGTGTCGCCAGCAACACCAGTTGGTAGAGCGCAGTCTGGTATTTGAAGCGGGTGGCAAAGTCGATCAGGTTTTCAGTTTCCACCACCGCGTCGGTAAACCGCGAGGTGCCGCTGCCGGTGGTGCGCTGGCCAAAGCCGTCCCAGTCATCGCTCTGCACTACGCCTGGCTGATGGGTGCGGGTGGCGGCGATCACGGCGGCGCCGGTGTCGCTGCGTTGAGCGTAAACATCGATCCAGTCCGAAAACAGGCTGCCGGTGCTGTAGAACTTTTCGCCGTTGAGTTTCCAGCGGTCGCCGTCAGGGCTGACCTGGGTCACCACCTCACCGATGGCCACCGTGCCGATTTCGGTCCAGGCGCAGCCGACGATATCGCCATCGACAAAACGCTTGAACCACAGATCACGGCTTGCGCCGGGTGGCGCATTCAGGCGGTCTTCGGCAAATGCGAAGTGCCCGCGCAGGGCCTGGGGCACGTTGGAGTCGGCCGCTGCCAGTTCGATCAACAGTTCAAACAACTGCGGCAGTGACGCGCCATCACCACCGTATTCCACCGGCACCCGCACCGCGCCAAAACCAGCGTCCTTGAGCCATTGAATCGGTTCGTAGGGCAGTGTGCGGCTGTGCTCGCGCTCAACCGCACCCTCGGCGATGCGCTGGAAGATCGGCCGAAAACGTGCGGCCAGCGCAGGGTAATCGGCGCCGGTAGACAGCGGGTTGATGACCTGATGTTCAGTCATGGGTAGGGCTCCTGGCAGTGATCGAATGTGCTGGAGATTGCACAGTTCGTGCCGGGACTTTGCTCCCCTGTTTGCGGTGCGAGAGGGTGATTGGGTGTTGCTCCTGCAACAGCAGATCGACAAACCGCTGCGATCGGTGACATTGCCGGCAGGCTGATCAGATATCCGATTTTTTAACGCAGCGCCCATGGCGCGGGCATTTGCGGGTGACTGGCACGCTTGCTGCGTAAGCTACATGACATCCATTTGTGCGAGGTACCGTCCGATGAGTCAGCAAGCCGTGAAATTTGCCTATTGGGTGCCCAACGTCAGCGGTGGGCTGGTGGTCAGCAAGATCGAACAGCGCACTCACTGGGGCATCGACTACAACCGCAAACTGGCGCAGTTGGCCGAAGCCGCAGGCTTTGAATACGGCCTGACCCAGATTCGCTTCACCGCCGGTTATGGCGCCGAAAACCAGCATGAGTCCGTGGCGTTCAGCCATGCTTTGCTGGCGGCGACCACCACGCTCAAAGTGATCGCGGCGATCCTGCCAGGTCCCTGGCAACCGGCGTTGGCGGCCAAGCAATTGGCGACCATCGACCAGCTCACCAATGGCCGTATTGCGGTGAATATCGTCAGTGGCTGGTTCAAGGGCGAGTTCCAGGCCATTGGCGAACCCTGGCTGGAGCACGATGAGCGCTACCGTCGTTCAGAAGAATTCATCCGCGCCCTCAAAGGCATCTGGACCCAGGAAGATTTCACCTTCAAGGGCGATTTCTATCGTTTCAACAACTACACCCTCAAGCCCAAGCCATTGGGCCAGCCAGAGGTTTTCCAGGGGGGTAGTTCACGGGCGGCACGGGACATGGCGGCGCGGGTCTCGGACTGGTACTTCACTAACGGCAACACCCCCGAAGGCATCAAGGCCCAGGTCGATGATATCCGCGCCAAGGCCGCTGCCAATCACCATTCGGTTAAGGTCGGCGTGAACGCCTTTGTGATCGCCCGCGACACCGAAGAAGAAGCCCGGGCCGTGCTGGCGGAAATCATCGACCAGGCCGACCCGGAAGCGGTCAACGCCTTTGGTGATGCCGCCAAGCAGGCGGGCAAGGCTTCGCCGGAAGGCGAGGGCAACTGGGCCAAGTCCAGCTTCGAAGACCTGGTGCAGTACAACGATGGCTTCAAGACCAACCTGATTGGCACCCCGCGGCAGATCGCCGAACGCATTGTCGCGCTCAAGGCCGTGGGCGTGGACCTGGTGCTCGCGGGCTTTCTGCATTTTCAGGAAGAGGTGGAGTACTTCGGCAAACGTGTTTTGCCGCTGGTGCGTGAGCTGGAAGCCACGGCCGATGAAGGCGCGAGCGGTTTTTCCAGGCACAAGGCAGCTGTGTGATCTTCGTAGTAGTCGTCGACCCAGGCAAAGCGCCGATAGCCATTGCGCTCATACAGGGAGAGTGCGCCGGGGTTGTCGGTGCGCACTTGCAGACGCAGGTACGCGCAATCGTTGGCCAGGGCGCAGGCTTCGATGTGCTCCAGTAACTGATGGCCCAGACCGATGCCTCGAGCGTGCTCGGCAATGGCGATGGAATACAAGCGCGCCAGCCGGGCGCCACGACGAAACAGCACCAGCCCATAGCCGAGCAGTTCACCGTGCTGTTGCACAAGCCACAACTGGCCATTGGCCCGGCTGATCATCCAGCGCAGACTGCGCGAAGACAGCCGATCACTGCTGAAACACTGCTGCTCCAACGCCACTAATGCAGGCACATCGTCGAGGGTTGCAACGCGAAAGAAAAGAGCCATAAGACCACCGTAAAAGTTGCGTAACGAAACGGGACTTCCCTAAAAGATCGTGCTTAATAGAAAAGGTCGAGTTCTCTAAAGCGGATCAACTATTATGTCGGCGGTACAAGGTCATTGGCGTCAAGTATCCGAGCAAACAGTTGCGGCGACAATAACGTCCAACGGTTATTTTTCCGCGCCACCCCGAAGTTCGAGCCAAGTGGTGATTATTGTCGAGCGCAAGGAAGATTGGGCCTCCTATTTTCCCAGCGAGGATATCGTCACCGCCCAGGAGTACCTGGAGCAGACCCGGGAAAACGAAACAGGCAAGCGCGTACAGGTAATCAACCTGTGCCGCAGCTACAAGTACCTGGGGCACGGCTACTACTGCTCGTTGCTGGCCGAGGCGCGTGGGCACAAGGTGATTCCATCGGTGCGCACCATCAGCGAACTGACCAGGAAAGCCCTGTATGGCCTGTCTCTGGATGATCTGGACAAAAGCCTGGAAAAGGCCCTGAGTCATCATCTCTACAGCAATACCGAAGGCTTTACCCTGACACTGTATTTCGGTCGGACCACGATAGAACCTTTGCAGGAGTTAGCGCGCCAGTTGTTTGAAACCTTTCCCTGTCCGATCTTGTTAGTTGAATTCCGTCAACATAACGGCTGGCATATCGAAGGCGTTAAGTCTGGCGTATTGCACAAGTTACGCGACGATCAGGAAGACCAATTCGCCCACGCCCTCGACAACTTCAGTCGCAAGGTGTGGCGTCAGCCGCGCTCACGTCGGTTGGCCCGTTATGACCTGGCAATTCTTCACGATCCTCAGGAGCAACTGCCTCCGTCCAACCCCCGCGCCCTGGAAAATTTCATACGGGTCGGCAAGGGCCTGGGCATCGATGTGGAGTTGATCGAGCGCAAGGATTACGCACGCCTGGCCGAGTACGACGCCTTGCTCATCCGTGAGACTACCAGCGTCGATAACCATACCTACCGTTTCGCCAAGAAAGCCGAAAGCGAGGGGCTGGTGGTGATGGATGACCCCGCATCGATCCTGCGCTGCACCAACAAGGTCTACCTCACCGACCTGCTGAACAGCCATCAACTGGGCATGCCGGCCACCGAGATTCTTTACAAGGAGCGGCCGGAAGATTTCGAGCGCGTCGGCGAGCGCCTGGGTTTCCCACTGGTGTTGAAGATCCCCGATGGCTGTTTCTCCCGAGGGGTGATAAAGGTCGAAAGCCAGGCGGCGTTGCTCAAGGCCACGGCCGAGCTGTTCGAGCATTCGGTACTGCTGCTGGCCCAAGAGTTCTTCTACACCGAATACGACTGGCGCATCGGCGTGCTCAACCGTAAACCGATTTTCGCCTGCCAGTACTTCATGTCCAAGGGGCATTGGCAGATCTACAACCACAAGGCCATTGGCCAGGCCGTCAACGGTGAGTGTCGCACTCTGGCGGTCCACGAAGCGCCAAAAGCCGTGGTGGAACTGGCAGTGAAGACTGCCAACCTGATCGGCGACGGCCTCTATGGCGTGGACCTCAAGCAGTCCGGCGACAAAGTGGTGGTGATCGAGGTCAACGACAACCCCAACCTGGATGCGGGCATCGAAGATGCCTACCTGCAGGACGATCTGTATGGCTTGGTGCTGGAGGAGTTTGTGCGCCGCCTGGAGCTTAAACGCCAGGGTCAGGTGTGGTAACAATCAAGCAGACCGCTGAAACTCGCGGTTGCCAGGGCAGGAAGGCGAGCAACCTTTACCTGCCGTCGGACGGTTGATTCGATGCCAGTTAAACCGACATCCGGTTATGTTCAGGTTGTCCGCCGGAGTCTATAAATACCGTTCCCAGATGGGAATATAACGACGTTCATGATTCAGGCTCGCAACGTTGGGCCTGAAGCAGTTCCGTTGATGGAGCAGTTCAGCGTCACATTTGTGAGTGCACGTCTCTTTAATGGATTTAAGGAGACACGACATGACTGACTTAATAACTTTTGCCCTGCCTGAAGCTGTAACTGATAGCAAGGCCGATCGCCAATTGGGCCGAGCGCTCATAGATGCTTGGCGCAAAGACGGTATTTTTCAGATCAGCATCCATGACGAACAGGACCAGAAGGTCAAGCGCGCCATGGCAGCCAGCAAGGCTTTTTTCAAACTGCCCCGGGAAGAGAAGTCGCGCTTAGTCAGCAGTCTTACCTATGCAGGGTATGTTGCTTCTGGCGAAGAGGTCACGGCTGGCGAGCAGGATCAATCGGAAATTTTCACCATTTGCAAAGATCTGCCACTGGAGGATCAGCGCGTCGTAGACGGCTGGCCGTGCCACGGTCCCGTGCCATGGCCCAATGACGAATACCGCGACAGCATGAAAGCCTTCCTGGAGGAATTGGGTGACACGGGCGAAAAGTTGTTGAAGCTGGTGGCACTCGGACTGGGATTGGAAATAAATGCTTTGACGCAGCTTAGCCAGGATGGCTGGCACCATATGCGTGTTCTGCGTTTCCCTGCCGAGTCGGCGCAAACCTGCCGAGGTATTGGGGCCCATACCGACTACGGCATGCTGGTGATCGCTACTCAGGATGAGGTGGGAGGTTTGTATATTCGGCCTCCGGTCGACGGTGAACATCGCAAGCGCAACTGGTTGCCTGACGAAAGCACTGCAGGTTTATTCGAAAACGACGAGCCCTGGACGTTCGTGAAACCGGTACCCCGCGTGTTCACAGTGTTTCCGGGTGATATTTTGCAATTCATGACCGATGGACTTCTGCTCTCGACGCCTCACAAGGTCAAGCTAAACTCACGTGAGCGTTTTGCCATGGCCTACTTTCACGAGCCGAGTTTCAGCGTTTCAGCCAAGCCATTATTCAGTCAGAGCTGTACTGAACGTATTCATTACGGCACACATTTCACCAACATGTTTATGCGTTGCTATCCGCAACGGATAACGACCCAGTGCATTCTCAAGGAGAATCGCTTGAGCCACTTGGAAAGTATTAGTCTGGCCCACGCGCACCCTTGAGTTCGTTACGCTCCCGAGCGGGTAGGCCGCTCGGGAGACTTTTCAATGGCCGATCAGCGCCCATTGCTCAAGGTAGTGATTCCACCGGTTCTGCATCAGTTTGTTTTTGCAACGTGAGCACCTCAAACCCGTCCGCCGTCACTGCCACAGTATGTTCCCACTGCGCCGACAGACTGTTGTCCTTGGTCACCACCGTCCAGCCATCCTTGAGACTGCGCGTCTTGGCGCCGCCCTGGTTGAGCATGGGCTCCACGGTAAACACCATACCTTCGCGCAGAACGAGGCCGGTGCCAGGGCGGCCGAAGTGCAGGATCTGTGGCTCTTCATGCATTTGTTTGCCGATGCCATGGCCGCAGTATTCACGCACCACGCTGTAGCCGTTGGCCTGGGCGTGACTCTGAATCGCATGACCGATATCACCCAGGCGAGCGCCGGGCTTGACCTGGCGGATGCCGGCCCACATCGCCTCGAAGGTCATTTCTACCAGGCGTTTGGCCTTGGGCGCCACGTTACCGATCATGTACATCTTGCTGGAGTCGGCAATGAAACCGCCTTTTTCCAGGGTGATGTCGATGTTGATGATGTCGCCGTCCTTGAGGAACTGCGTGGCGCTGGGCATGCCATGGCACACCACTTCGTTGATCGAGGTGTTGATGCAAAAGGGGTAGTCGTACTGACCCAGGCTGGCGGGGCGGGCCTTGAGTTCGTGGCGGATGAAGGCTTCGACGGCGCTGTCCAGCTCAAGAGTGGAGAGGCCGGCGGCGACATAACCGTCGAGCATGTCGAACACCTGGGCCAGCAGGCGCCCCGACTCTCGCATCACGGCCAGTTGGGCGGCAGTCTTGATCATCAGCTGCGTCCCCGGATCAGGTCGGGCTTGTCCAGCAACAACTTGTTGATCAGCTCGTTGTAGGGCAGGTGCGGGTTGAGCTCGGCGAGCAGGCCGATCTTGATCCAGAACTCGGCCTGGGCGTTGATGGAGCGGTCCATGGCGGCGCTGGCCAGGCGCAGCTGTTCGTGCAGTTGGTCGGTGATTTTGACGATGCCCATGAGGTTCACTGTGTAGGTTTGATATACAAAGCGTATACGTTTCGTATGCTTTGCGTAAACCCCTGGTTCAAATGAGGCGCGCGATAGTTGCGACATGTTGCCGAAAAGAGCGTCGACACAGGTTGCTGTTTGAACTGACATGCAGGGTTAAACGTTTAATCGCAGTGGTTCGACGATTATTTAAAGGCTGCAATCGGCTTCATATTAATCGGCAGGTCGCTTATGAAGAAAAGTTACAACAATGCTGAGATTTGCCGAGTAGGCTGGGTGAGTACAGGCGTCTGCCAGGGTTGGCAAGACGGGGCAGGCTAGCGCCTGCCAGCCCATAGAAACTGATTGGCAGTCTCAAAAAAGGAGAGGTTGGCCATGCTTTCGGAACTGGAACTTCGCAGCATTATTGAAGGAAGTTTTCTGCCTAAACGGTGCGAATGCACCAAAGCCGAGGATGCTTCGTTGACGATCAAGGTGTATGACGACCGCGACCGTGACCGGGTGGACTTGGAAGTCAAAGGTATAAACGCCGACAAACTCGACAGCAGTCGAGCCATTTGCAACCTGATCGCCGGTTTGCGTGAAGACCTCAAGCACACCCAGACCCACACCCTGCGTCGAGCAGGAGGGCGCGGTTATTTCTAGTTAAGCCTTGAATTCAAGTTGACCCAGGGCCTGGCATTCGCCAGGCCCATTGTTATGCGCGTCAGCCCAGCTGATGACGGTACGGCAGGTCGGGGCCGGTCTTGGTACAGGTCAACGCGGCAGCCCGAATCGCAAAGCCGAGCATGTTATCAATCTGCACGCGCGTGAGCTGTTGCAGGCCAGTCACTGAGTCAAGCTGATGCTCGGTCAGCCAGGCAATCAACGCGGCCTGGAAGGTGTCGCCGGCGCCCACAGTGTCAGCCATCACCACCTTGACTGCCGGCGCCGACCAGTTGCCGTGCTGACGGCTGAATACGCTGGCGCCATCGCCGCCGCGGGTGAGGAACACCAGTTGGCAGCGGTGTTGCAGCCAACCGTGCAGCACACTTTCGGGTGACTGGTCGGGGTAGAGCAGGTGCAGGTCCTCATCGCTGACCTTGATCAGGTCGGCATGTGTGACCAGTTCGGCGACGCGATCACGCCATAGTTGGATGTCCGGCTGCGGGTTAAGGCGCACGTTAGGGTCCAGGCTGATCAGGCGCTTGCCGCTTTCGCGCTTGACCAGCGCCAGCAGGGTGTCGCCAATCGGTTGCACCACCAGTGAGAACGAGCCGATATGCAGCCCGCGCACCTCATCGCCGAGTACCGGCAAATGCGCGACTTCCAGCAACCGATCCGCACAGCCTTCGCCACGGAAGTTGTACTGCGGTGAGCCATTGGCGCCCACAGCGACCATCGACAAAGTGGTCGGCGCGGCAAATTCCACCAGGAACTGCTCGCTGACCCCTTCATCTTTCAGCACCTGCAACAAGCGCCGGCCGAGGAAGTCGCTGGACAGGCCGCCGAACAACCCGGCTTCAATCCCCAGGCGGCGCAGGCCCACGGCCACATTGAATGGCGAGCCCCCGGCAATCGCCTTGTAATTGACTTTGGCGGCCTGCCCGCTGGCATCCTCCTCGCTGAAAAAATCAAACAGCGCCTCACCACACACCAGATACATAGTCGTTCGCTCTTAAAGGGATGCCACGTGCTGTTGATAACGCTCATACGCCTGTTGATAGGCGCTGACACTCTCGGTTGCCGGCAAGGTGAGGCTGGCCGGGTCGACGCTCACACATTTGTCGCACAGGCTGGCCAAGGGTTCGCCGCTCTGGCACCAGGCGGCCTGGATTGCCGCGCCCAGGGCGGCGGCTTCGCTCTGTTCGGTGCACACCACTTCGGTGTGCATGATATCGGCGACCATCTGCCGCCACACCGGGCTTTTCGAGCCGCCGCCGATCAGGCGGATGCTCTGGCTTTGCAAGCCGGTCTGGCGCAGCAGGTCAAGGCCATAACGCAGACCGAAGGTGGTGCCCTCAACCACGGCGCGGCACAGGTTGGCGCGGGTCAGGTTGGTCATGGTCAGGCCGTGCAGGCTGCCGGTGGCGTGGGGCAGGGCAGGCACGCGTTCGCCATTGAGAAACGGCAGCATGCTCACCCCGTCGGCGCCAATCGGGGCTTGTTCGACCAGGGCGTTGAACGCCTGCAAGTCGAGTTCGAACAGCTCGCGAATTACCCCGGTGGCGTTGGTCAGGTTCATGGTGCAGATCAGCGGCAGCCAGCCGCCACTGGACGAGCAAAAGGTCGCTACCGACGCCTGCGGGCTGACGTTGGGCTGGTCGGCAAACGCATACACGGTGCCTGATGAGCCCAGGCTCATGGTGATCACGCCGGGAGCGATATTGCCGGTGCCGATGGCGCCCATCATATTGTCGCCGCCGCCGCTGGACACCACGGCGTTGGGGTTGATCCCCAGGCGCTCGGCAATGGCCGGCAGGATCGTGCCCACCGCCTGGTCGGCTTCGATCAACTGCGGGAGCGCTGCCTCCAGGCGGCCGCTGGGGTCGATGTGCCTGAGCAGCGCCACATCCCAGGTGCGGCTGCGCACGTCAAAGTAACCGGTGCCCGAGGCGTCGCCGTACTCGGCGCAGACGCGACCGGTGAGCCAGTAGTTGAGGTAGTCGTGGGGCAGCAGGATATGGGCGATGCGGGCAAATACGTCCGGGTGCTGTTCACGGGTCCAGAGCAGTTTGGAGACGGTGTAGCCCGGCGCGATGGCTACGCCCAGGCGTTCCAGGGAGCCGCTTTCGCCGCCCAGGTGTGCCAGCAGGCGCTCGTTCTCCGGCGCGGTTTCGGTGTCGCACCATAACTTGGCCGGGCGCAGCACTTCACCTTGTTCGTCCAGCAGCACCAGGCCGTGCTGCTGGCCGGAAACGCCGATGCCAAGGATGTCCTGGCCGTCCACCCCGGCTTGTTGCAGGGCGCGGTGGGTGGCTTCGGTGAAGGCGTCCAGCCATTCCTGGGTGTGTTGCTCGCGCCGGCCGTTGGCGCCGCTGATCAAGGTATGCGCGGCGGCGCCCAGGCCCAGCACCTTGCCGCTGGAGGCGTCGAGGACGATGGCCTTGGTGCCTTGAGTGCCGCAGTCGATTCCGAGGAACAGGTTTTGCTGGGTCATGATGGAGTGCTCAGCAGTATTATTTTTGGATTGGTAACCCGGTCAAGTGTGGGAGGGGGCTTGCTCCCGATGAGGGAGTGTCAGTCAAATACCTTTCTCTGACCTACCGCTATCGGGAGCAAGCCCCCTCCCACAGTTTTAATCCGGTTTGTTCAGGAGTTGTTGCAGGGTTTGGGTGACGCCTTTGTCGCGCAGGCTTGCATAGCACCGCTCAAACGCTGCCACAAACTCAGCGGACTTGGGAATAGCCGTGCCAAAAATCTCCTCTACCCCCAGCAACCGCTGGCTGATCAGTGTGTCATCACTCACCAGCCCCTGGCAGAACTCGGCCCTCGGATCGGGGATCTTGTAGCTCACGCCATTCTCATCCACCCCTTTCAAATACAAGGCCCAGGCCGCCACTACCAGCGCTGCACGCTCAGTCTCGCGGCCATCGGCAATCAAGCGATTGATGGTCGGCACGGTGAACTTGGGAAACTTCGACGAACCATCGGAACACACCCGTTCCAACTGGTCGGCAATCGCCTGGTTGGAAAAGCGCTCCACCAGCGTCTGCTTGTACGCCGTCAGGTCGATGCCCGGCACCGGCGCCAGGTTCGGCGTAACGTCCAGGTCCATGAACGCACGCATATATGCCACGAACAGCGGGTCGTTCATGGTCTCGTGGACAAACCGATAACCCTTGAGAAAACCCAGGTAGGTGAGGGCCAGGTGGCTGCCGTTGAGCAAGCCGATCTTCATCTCTTCGTAAGGCGTGACGTCATCGGTGAACTGCACGCCGACCTTCTCCCAGGCCGGGCGACCGTTGACGAACTTGTCTTCCAGTACCCACTGCACAAACGGTTCGCACACCACCGGCCAGGCATCGTCGACGCCATGTTCATCATGCAGTTGCAGGCGGTGGGCGGTGCTGGTCATTGGCGTGATGCGGTCGACCATGGCGTTCGGGAAGCTCACGTTGGTTTTGATCCAGTCATGCAGCTCGGCGTTGTGTAGCGCGGCGAAGGCCAGCAGTGCCTTGCGCGTGACGGCGCCGTTGTGCGGCAGGTTATCGCAGGACATGACGGTAAATGCCGCAGTGCCGGCGGCGCGGCGTTGGGTGAGCGCTGCGCAGATAAAACCGAACACGGTTTTGGGTGTCTTGGGGTGCGCCAGGTCATGCTGGATCTGTGGCAGGTGGGCCATGAATTCGCCGTTGCTGTCATCAATGCAGTAGCCGCCCTCGGTGATGGTCAACGAGACGATGCGGATAGCCGGGTCAGCAAGTTTGTCGATCAACGCCTGGGCGCCGTCTTCGGCCAGCAGCATATCGCTGAGGGCGCCGATGACGCGTACTTCGGTGTCGTCGGTGTCACCTAGCTCATACAGGGTAAACAAGTAATCCTGGCCGGCCAGGTCGTCGCGAGCCTTGCGGTCCTCGGCACGCAGGCCCACGCCACAAATGCCCCAGTCCAGGCCCTCGCCGGTATTCATCAAGGCGTCGGTGTAATACGCCTGGTGTGCGCGGTGAAAGCCACCGACGCCGATATGGGCGATGCCCTGGCGGGTGTCGGCAAGCGCATAAGCCGGGATTTTCACTTGCGGCGCCAACTGCGTGAGATTGTGTTTATTCAGTTTCATCTAAAAATACTCGCGGAGTCAGGCGGCTGCGCGCAGTGGGCGGGCCACCGCTACGCCGTCAGTGTCGAACAGATGGCAGTGCGCCGGGTCCAGGTGCAGGTGCAACGTCTCGCCGTACTGGCTGGCCATGTCGCCGCGAATCCGCATGGTCAGCGGTTCGCCATTGGCGGTGATGACGTGGCAGAAGGTGTCGCTGCCCAGGCGCTCGCCAACGTCAGCGGTGACGGTCAGGGTGGTTTGCCCTGGCGCGGCGATTTCCAGATGCTCGGGACGAATGCCCAGGGTCACCGCGCTGCCGACGCTCAAGGTCGCGCCACTCAACGGCAGGCTGATCAGGGTGCCAGCGTCCAGTTGCACCTCGCAGCCCTGGCCTTCGACACGCGTGACCTTGCCCTTGAGAAAGCCCATCTTCGGCGTGCCGAGAAAGCCTGCCACAAACAGGTTGGCCGGCTGGTGGTACAGATCCAGGGGCGAGCCGACCTGTTCGATGCGCCCGCTGTTGAGCACCACCACCTTGTCGGCCAGGGTCATGGCTTCGACCTGGTCGTGGGTCACGTAGATCATGGTGGCTTGCAGTTCTTTATGCAGGCGCGCCAGTTCCAGGCGCATCTGCACGCGCAGCGCCGCGTCGAGGTTGGACAGCGGCTCGTCGAACAGGAAGATCTTCGGGTTACGCACAATCGCCCGGCCAATCGCCACGCGCTGGCGCTGGCCGCCGGACAGTTGCTTGGGCTTGCGCTCCAGCAGCGGCCCCAACTCAAGGATGCGCGCCGCTTCGCTGACCTTGCTCTCGACCAGCTTCTTGTCGACACCGGCCAGGTCCAGGGCAAACGACATGTTCTTGCGCACGCTCATGTGCGGGTACAGCGCGTAGGTCTGGAACACCATGGCCAGGTCGCGCTTGGCCGGGGTCACTTCGGTGATGTCGCGGCCGTCCAGTTCGATGGTGCCTTCCGTGACTTCTTCCAGGCCGGCGATCAGGCGTAGCAGGGTGGATTTGCCGCAGCCCGACGGGCCGACGAACACCACGAATTCCTTGTCGTTCACTTCCAGATCGATGCCCTTGATGATCGAGAAACCTTCGAAGCCTTTTTGCAGATTCTTGATTTTCAGGTTGGCCATGATGGGCCTCCTTTTCGAATTATTATTTGACGGCGCCGAAGGACAAACCGCGCACCAGCTGTTTCTGGCTGATCCAGCCAAAGATCAGGATCGGCGCGCAGGCCAGGGTCGAGACGGCGGACAACTTGGCCCAGAACAAACCTTCGGGGCTGGAGTAGGAGGCGATCAGTGCGGTCAACGGCGCAGCGCTCGACGAGGTCAGGTTCAGCGACCAGAACGCCTCGTTCCAGCACAGGATCAGCGACAGCAACACCGTGGAGGCCAGGCCACCCTTGGCGATCGGCAACAGCACGCGGACCATTTCCTGCCACAGCGTGGCGCCGTCCAGGCGGGCGGCTTCGAGGATGTCCTTGGGGATGTCCTTGAAGTAGGTGTACACCATCCACACCACGATCGGCAGGTTGATCAGGGTGTAGATGATGATCAGCGCGATACGCGTGTCCAACAGGCCAAGGCTCTTGGCCAACAGATAGATCGGCATCAGCACGCCCACCGGTGGCAGCATCTTGGTCGACAGCATCCACAGCAGCGTGCCCTTGGTGCGCTGGGTTTCGTAGAACGCCATGGAGTAGGCGGCCGGCACCGAGATCAGTAGGCACAGGGCAGTGGCGCTGAACGAAATCACCACCGAGTTCCAGGCGTAGGCGAAGTAGTTGCTGCGTTCGTTGATGTGCAGGTAGTTCTCCAGCGTCGGCGTGAAGATGAACTGCGGCGGGGTGGCGAACGCATCGATTTCAGTCTTGAAGCTGGTCAGCACCATCCAGAAGATCGGGAAGAAAATCAGGATCGCGATGGCCCAGGCCAACGTACCGAGCAGCAGGCTTTGCAGGCGGCGGGATTGTTGAAGTGTCATGGCGCGGCCCTCAAGGCTTGTCAGTCAGGTTTTTGCCGATCATCCGCACCAGGATGATCGCCGCGATATTGGCGATGACCACGGCAATCAAGCCACCGGCCGAGGCCATGCCCACGTCGAACTGCACCAGCGCCTGGTTGTAGATCAGGTAGGCGAGGTTGGTCGAGGCGTAACCCGGGCCACCGTTGGTGGTGGTGAAGATTTCGGCGAACACCGAGAGCAGGAAGATGGTTTCGATCATCACCACCACGGCAATCGGGCGGGCCAGATGGGGCAGGGTCAGGTGCCAGAAGATCGCAATGGCACCGGCACCGTCCAGGCGTGCAGCTTCCTTTTGCTCCTGGTCCAGGGACTGCATGGCGGTCATCAGCAGCAGTATCGCGAAGGGCAGCCACTGCCACGACACAATGATGATGATCGACAACAGCGGGTAGTGCGCCAGCCAATCCACCGGCTCGGCGCCGAAGAACTTCCACACGGCGGCGAGGATCCCCGACACCGGGTGGAAAATCAGGTTCTTCCAGATCAGCGCGCCAACGGTGGGCATGATGAAGAATGGCGAAATCAACAGCACCCGCACGATGCCACGGCCCAGGAACTCACTGGCCTCCAGCAGCGCGCTGATCAACACGCCGAACACCACACTGATCAGCAACACGCTGCCCACCAGCAACAGGGTATTGGTGGCGCCGGGCAAGAACCCCGAATCGGTAATGAAGTAGCTGAAGTTCTCCAACCCCACGAATTGGTTTTCACCGGGGTAAAGCAGGTTGTAGCGGATCAGCGAAAAGTACAGGGTCATGCCCAGCGGCACGATCATCCACAGCAGCAACAAGGCCACCGAGGGGCTGACGAGGAACCAGCCGGGGTTGGCCAGGCGGTTTTTGGCGGGTGTATTCATTAGAATCAAGACCAGTCAGATACGAATCGGAGCGCGGTCAGTGTGGGAGGGGGCTTGCTCCCGATAGCGGTGTATCAGTCACACAATCATCAACTGGTAGATTGCTATCGGGAGCAAGCCCCCTCCCACATTTGACTGTGGTGAGGGCAGGGGTTACTTGGGGTAACCAGCCCGCTTCATTTCACGCTCGGTGGTGGTCTGCGCGGCGGTCAAGGCGGCATCCACCGTTTGCTGACCGGTCAACGCACCCGAGAAGAACTTGCCGACCTGGGTACCAATCGCCTGGAACTCAGGAATGGTCACCAACTGGATACCGATATACGGCACCGGCTTCTCGGTCGGCTTGGTCGGGTCGGCCACTTTCAGTGATTCCAGGGTCACCTTGGCGAACGGCGCGGCCTTCATGTACTCGTCGCTGTAGGTGGATTGGCGCGTACCTGGCGGCACATTGGCGATGCCATCGGTCTTGGCCACAAGCTGGCCGTATTCCTTGGACGTGGCCCAACTGGTGAACACCTTGGCGGCGTCCTTGGCCTTGGAACTGGTAGGGATCGCCAGGCTCCAGGAGTACAGCCACGAGGTGCCCTTGTCGGTCTTCTCGTGGGGTGCAAAAGTGAAGCCGACATGCTCGGCGACCTTGCTCTGGCTCTTGTCGGTGACAAACGAACCGGCGACGCTGGCGTCTACCCAGATCGCGCATTTGCCGCTGTTGAACAGCGCCAGGTTCTCGTTGAAACCGTTGCTGGACGCACCCGGCGGGCCGGATTTCTTCATGTTGTCGACGTAGAAGTTCAGCGCGTCCTTCCACTCGGGGCCATTGAATTGCGGTTGCCACTTCTCATCGAACCAGCGCGCACCGAAGCCGTTGGCCAGGGTGGTGATCAGCGCCATGTTCTCACCCCAACCGGCTTTGCCGCGCAGGCACAGGCCGTATTGCTCTTTGGACTTATCAGTAAGTTTGGCCGCGTATTCGCCGATCTGGCTCCAGGTCGGGTGCTCGGGCATGGTCAGCCCGGCGTCCTTGAACAGGTCGGTGCGGTAATAGGTGATCGAGCTTTCGGCGTAGAACGGCAGGGCGTACAGCGAACCCTTGACGGACAAGCCATCACGTACCGAAGGGAACACATCATCAAGGTCGTAGGAGGCCGGCAGGTCCTTCATCGGCTCCAGCCAACCCTTGGCGCCCCACAGTGCGGCTTCGTACATGCCGATGGTCAGCACGTCGAACTGCCCGCCCTGGGTGGCGATGTCGGTGGTGAGGCGTTGGCGCAGCACGTTTTCTTCGAGCACCACCCAGTTCAACTTGATCTCCGGGTGCTCGGCCTCGAAGGTTTTCGAGAGCTTCTGCATACGGATCATGTCGCTGTTGTTGACGGTGGCAATGGTCAGGGTTTGCGCGCCAAGGCTGACGGCGCTGAGGGTCATGCATGCAGTCATGCAGGAACAGGCAAGCAGAGCTTTTGCTGTGAACTTCATCGCGCACTCCATTTCCGCGCCCAGGGGGCTACAGAAGGACGGTTATTGTTGTTGTGTCTTCCTACAGGTAGCCAGGAAGAGTGTGCGTCGATTACAGCCTTGAAATGGGGTTGTGACAAATCCTTGGGCGCACGCGCACTGATACTTTTTTGCACTCGATGATCGTCCCCGTGGTGCGTGGGGACGATCGATGCCGTATTTAACGCTCGATATCAGCCAGTACCCGCTCAGCCAGCAAGCGAGACACCTCGATCAACTGGGCAATACCCAGGCCACCTTCGCGCCGCGAGCCGTCGAGATCAAAGGCGAAATCGCAGGTGAGGGCGTGGGCAGAAGCGAGTGACTCGCTGAGGTTGACCAGTAGGTCATGCGTGGAGATGCCGTCTTTTACGGTGAACAGCACGCTGGGTGCTGGATCGATTGGGGGATTTGGGGTGGGTTTGATCATGGTGGAACTCCTGATTCAAGTGGAGCTACCACTGATCGCCGCGACGCGATCGGGTGGTAGCTGTACGCAGGTTCGCGGACCGGAATCAGGAAACCGGCATACCCGAAGGTATCCCGCGCACAGCCACCATAAGGGCGCACAGTAGACGATAAAAAGACGTCAACTGAAAGCGGAAATGGCACTTTGCGTCTGATTAAACCGGGCCGCGACGCCCGACCGCTGAGTGTGCAGCGGTGTACAGAGACCAGAGATTGAGTGTCCTAGGGACAACCTCAAAACCTTGTAAGACGTTTCTGCTTTCCCGACACCCAGCCGAACGGTCAACCTTAAGCCAAATTCTGGTCCGTCAACCGCTGCACCGCCAACCGCCGGTAGTGGGAACGATGCGTGATTGATAACAAGGGCGTTGGCACCGCTGCATAACACAGCGGTGCTCGGTCATTAGGCGTTACGCCGGAATGTTTTCTTTCGGGGGGCCGAACCGGATCGGTCGGTAGTCGACAGGAACCGTCATGTATACCGGTTTTTTGAGGGTGCCTATATTGACGTCAATCATAGTGCCCACGTCTTTTCTAAGCGTAAACTTACTATCTGCAGGCTTGTAGGCCTGATTAAACTTGATTTCTGCCAGTTCCAAAATGTTTTCTTCTCGCTCACGTGGGAACCGTTTTTTAAGTGAGGATAATATTTCGTTAAACTTTTCTTTCAGATCAGCTTGTTCCCACTCAGTAATAACTGGGCCTTCAAAGCCTTTTACCGGTTTGCCGGTCAGTTTATGCAGCTCGGCAGCGAATGAGTGCTCGCCGCCGCTTGCGGAGTAGCAAACTATGGTACGGACATTATCGAAATTACGAATATCTACCCCTCGGTCAAGGAGTTTCTGATTTATTTCAGCGGCGGAATATTCTGCCCCATTGTCACCGACGATTTTGGTCGGTCCTCCCGCTATCTCAGGTTCTCCGGCGTGCCCCATGATGTTGAGTCGGGGTTTTCCATTGTAAGTGTCTATAAATGTCTGGATCTCGCCATCGAGCGGCATGACAGATTCCAAAGGCCCGCCCAGCCTTATTCGACCAATCCGGTCGCTGCCCTCGGGTACCACCCACTCCAGAGCAGGGCCCTCAGCCTCAAGGGTCTTGGGGTTGTAAGCGTATCGTTCGCCATTTTTGCTGGCGGTGGTGGCCAGGATCCGTTCTCCGGTGTCAGGTCGAAGCACCGTGCGATCAGCGATTCCCTTGGCCTGCAGCGTTTCGTTACTGGCAGCAGCACCCAACTGACGACCCTGCAGTCGGCTCAATGAGTTGAGCGATTGCGAGGTATTGGCGAGGGTCATGTCCGTGAGCACGCTACTTTCGGCTTCTTTAGCCCCAAATTTCTCGATAAACCCTGCAGAAATCTTGGCTGCCGCCCAAGAAGCGCCGGATTTCGCCAGCGTCCATAGCTTGCCGGCGCCCTCGGTGGCTAACACAATCGCGGCATCAATGGCGAGATCTACACCCGCCTTGAAGAATTCACCGTGATAAAGGTCTTCCAGGCTGCTGGTGCCCGGTAGGGCGTGCCAGATAGCTTTGAAGAAATCACTGGGTTCTGTCGCGGTTTCAAGTGTATTGCTCGACCAATTGCGGTGCAGGTTAAGAAACTGCGTTTTGTTCAGGTAGGTGGAGTCGACCATGACGTTTGCCAGCTTGGATAGTCGCCCTCTGGCGTAGTTAGGGGAAAATCGGTCATTGGCACTATGGGCTGGGAAGGCGACTTCCAAAGGCCATGGCTCATCGTTGTCATCAAGCAGGTGTTGGTCAGTAACCCTCAGTACAACGTCGGATTTAACCCCGGGTTTCGGGAATGTGCCATTTTTGAAGGCCTCGGCGTCGATCTCCAGACTGACTTTTTGCCCCATAGGGGTTGATGGGTCAATGTCGGCAATTCTTACGATCAGACCACTTGCCGGGTACACCGCAAAATCCCTTCTGACGCCGTTATAGACAGACGTCATCACCATACCGCTGCCAGCACCCTCAACGTTCAAAAACTCTACATCGCCATAGAGCAGGCTTTTGTGCTCCTCCACTGGCAACTTTCTGAGCATGTTTTCGAACAGCGTTACGGTGTGGCGTCTGCGCAGGTGGAAGTCTTGTTTGATGGCCTTGTCGAATTGATCATTGATAACCGGGAAATCCGGTTCATTCGCTCTTTTACGCAGGCGTTCGAAGTCCACATGTTTGCCTTCCTGAAGCCAGTTTTCACCCAGTCTGCCTGTTTCATAGATTTCGGCGAGGCTGTAGTGACGGCCGCTGTTTATTCCGAAGCCTTCGTCCTCTATCATGTAGCGGCTTTCATAATCAATGTCGGGGCCGAACTCCTTTCTTAATATTTCAAGCGTCATGGCCCTTCTATTCGGAGGGTCGGACTTGCTCAACCAACTGATACTTTCTGCGGTCTTCTTCGTTTGAGCCTGAAGTTTGACCTCGCTGTCTTTGAGCTGTTCCAGTGTGTAGTTGTCTTTATTGACGTTGTTATTGAGGGCTGCCCAATCAAGCAATGGGTTCATCTGCGCATAGTTCTGGATCTGCGCTTCCAATGCTGAAATGGGTTTGATGTTGTTGTAATTCATGACCTGCTGGTAAGTCATGCCTTGAGTAGCGCCGGGGGCGGTCCACTCAATCCGGTTCACTGCGGTCGTAAAGTTGACCCATTCCGGGGAACCGAGTGTTACATACTGGGGTACCTCTTTTACCAGTAGTTGTGGCGCCATCCCCGACATCATCAACCGCGCGATTGCAGGCGCAAGATTGGCGGGGATGCCTTTTTTAGCGGCCAAGTCTCGGCCGAACTGCTCACGGATAGACTCGACGCTGTGCCCTGAATAAGCAGCCCCCATCACGTCAATACCGGCGACAGTCTTGTGTTGAGCGCCGGCTGTTCGATCAATCTCCAGCACCAGCGCGGTCAACAACCATTGTTTCCGGCTGGTCGCGGTGGGAGCGCCCTTCATCTGGCTTTCCAGCTTGGTGGCGAGTTCAAGCGCTGCGTCGCTGGAGACGAGTTGATCCAACGCTTGTTCGGGGTCGGTACTAAGGTCGGTAACGTTGGCGCTCAGATAACTGAGAAGGCTGTCATGCGCGCCAATGGACGTTTTTACGAATTCGCCCACCGTCCCACGTTGCTCTGCACTCAGCGATAGCTGCGAGGACAGAAACCCCCAGCGATTGCCCAGGGGAGGGGACTGGGGGGCGGGGGTTTGCATGGCAGCGAGCAAGTTATCGTTGTCTGCTTTGGTGACCGTTGGGTTCCAGTCTTTGCGGGCAAGGAATGCTGCAACCGTGGTCACGCCTTTAGGCTGGTGGGAGGAGGCCGGGTCGACAATAAAGCGTCTTGAGCCGCTGTCGGAATTCCAGTTTTTCAACTGATCAATCAACGAGTACCGGTCGTTGCTGTCGCCCAGTTCTGTTTTTTTTTGGTTCAGCCAGGTCACGACTTTTTGTGGATCGGCGGAGGGTCGTGGGAACTGTTGAGTGCGTCCCAGCAGCGAAGTCTGTTGTTCGAACGTCGGGCCGCTGGGGTCGTCATTGATACCATAAAAGTTGGCCACACACTGGTATGGCACGTTGCTATTGCCCACCTGCGCCAGTGAGATCTGTTGTCCATGGGCGGCAAATTCCTGAGCGGCCGTCAACACAGGCTCGAGAACGGCAAAAAAAGCGGGATATTTTTGCGCGAAGTCGGCGGCGGTGTAGCGCTGTTCAACGCCATTGACTTTGGCTATCAGCGCATGGCCTGTGCGGTCATAGCGCAGCGACGCCAGATCAATATTGTGTTGGCTGGCCCATTCAATAAAACCATGTCCCTTGAGCGCTTTGCCCAGGTAATCCCACCATTGGCCAAACAGGCTGTTGGGCGGGATCGGTTGTATGGTTTTTGAGGCGGCCAGGGTCGGGTTGGTTTTTAGCTCAAGCATTGTGCGGTGCATTGTGGTTGCCAGTTCACTGTCGCCTGTTGCCAAGAGGTCTGTGCGCGTCTCTTCGGTTTCCACTGGCGTGTGGATGTTTGTTTTGACGGCGGCGGCCAGGGTTTCAAGCGGTGAGGGCGCAAGTGGTACGTCTGTAAGTTGTTGTATCACTGACTGTTGGCGTTGCTGTACGGCAATGTGTGCGGGGTCGCTGGGGGATGCGTTGGTCAACGCCTTGAAACCTTTGTTTTGGTTTATTTCATCTATGCGGCCCAGCGTGGCTGCAAGCTGGCGCTGCTCCCAGCCTTTTTGTTGAGTGTCCTCTTGGTGAGGAGGCGGTTCGTTGTAAAACGCCATGACGTCGTACAGGCGTGCAGAGTTGTTGGCGGGGTAGACAACGTCATCGTCAGAATTGGTGGCCATCTGTTGCACTGCATCTTTTATCTCGTCCCAGACGTCGGTCCAACCGGAGACATCGTTCAAGGTGAACGTGGTGTTGATACCATTCACTTTGCCCGTGAGGACGCCACTGACTGGGTTGATGCGCACGCTGGCGGGGTCAAGGTTGTTATCTTGGGCAAAGGCGGTAAAAGTGCTGCCGGTCAGGGCGGTCAACAGGTTTTTGCGTACCAGGTTGAAGGTTGAGTACTCCGGGATGTCCTGCAGAGAGATCGAAGTCTCGTAGTCACTCGTTTCTGGTAGCAGTTTCATCATTGCGCGGCTGACCAGCTGCGACAGTGCCTGGTCGGCTTCCTTGACTTTTTGAGCCGCCGTAGGCGGCGAAAACTGTGCAAGTCGTTGGTTGAGCTGATGCGGTGGCAGCTCCTCGATATGCTGACGGGTTTCTTTTTGTCGTTGTTTGATGGCAGCGTAGCGCGGCTCGCTGCTGTCCAGCGTGCTGAACTTTCCCTCGCGCAACAGTTGCCCGATGAGGGACAGTTGGTCGTTACTTGCGCTGTTGCCTGGATGCAGACCGTAGAACCGCGCCACTGTAGTGGGTAATGCGCGATCCGGGCCCAAGTACACAACCGCGGCAGTAATGCTATCCACTTTTTTTGCAGCTGCCAGGACCGCAGCAGACGCGGCGGCCCACTCAGGGTCCTTGTCGAGGTCGAAATCGACCGGTTTGTTATCTTTTATCCCGCTGAGTCTTCCACTGTGGTTGATCACTAGCTTAAGAGGATCAATGTTTTTTGCGTATGCAAATGATCTGAAAGGCTCTGAGTTTATGGCATCGGCCAGCTCGCCCCAGGTCTTGCCGAAGGTCGAGGCCGGTGGCACGTCAATCGTGTCTAGACGGACTGAGCCGTTTTTACTGTCGTCGAGCCGGTCGCGGATCAAACCCATACCGACATTAACAGCTAATTGCCTGTCGCTCTGCTCCACCAAAGCCTCGGCGAACTGGCGGACCGACGGGTTGGATGAGGCTGATGGGTTGGCAGGATTTTGCAAGTCCCGGCGTGAGCGTGACAGGACGGGACGAAAACTCGATTTGTCGTGCGACAAGCTTTCTGGGGGTTGCGCGTCGGTTTTGTGCGACGAGGCTGTGCTTGTCTGCGCGGCTCCCATGAGCGCGGTGTGAATGAGGGATGGCTGAACGTTGATCATGGAGTTGCCCTTTCGCCTGCGTGTAAGAAAAAGCTTCACCCGACGCCTGAAAAAGAGAGGGTGATGCGTACGCTGAGTGACAGAAGGGGCGACGAGGTTCCTTTCGTTTTGGCTGAATGTGTTTTTCACCATGTGTCGCTGCACATCGCTCAAGCCAGGTTTTGCTCAGTAAGGCGTTGTACGGCCAGGCGCCGATAGTGGGACGGCGTCATCCCCTTAAGCTGCTGAAACCGCCGGTTGAAGTTGGAAATATTATTGAACCCCGACTCAAAGCACACATCCGTCACCGCCTTGTCGCCATCGGCCAGCAACTCGCAGGACTTGCTGATGCGCAGTCGATTGACGAATTCAATAAAAGTCCGCCCGGTGGCCTGCTTGAATACTCGAGAAAAATACGTCGGTTTCATCCCCAGGTACTCCGCGACTTCTTCCAGCGGCAGCTCGCGGGCGTAGTGGGCAAAGATGTAGTCCACCGCACGGTTGGTGCGGTCGATGCTGTGTTCGTCGGCTTGCTGCGGGGTGGTCACGCCGGACAGCAGCTGGTAGTCCTCACAGGCGCTCAATACCTCCAGCAGGATAAAGAAATGCCCCAGGCGCGCCATGCCGTGGGCGTCTTCAATGTGCTGCATGAGGGTCATGGCGTGGGCAATGGTCTTTTTGCAGCGGAATTCGATGCCGTACTGCGCGCGTTCGAGCAGCGGCGCCAGGCGTTTGAGTTCGGTGAAGATGTGGCTGCCGTGTTCGAACAACTCGTCGGTGAAGTTCACCAGCATGTCGCGCTTGGGGACCACTTCGCCTTCTTCCACCTGGCTGATCCAGTTGTGGGGCAGGTTGGGGCCGGTGAGGAACAGGCTTTGCGGGTAGAAGTTGCCGATGTAGTCACCGATAAACACCTTGCCGGAGCTGGCGACGATCAGGTGCAGCTCGTATTCCTTGTGGAAGTGCCAGCGCACCAGCGGGCAGGGGAAGCCGTGCTGGCGATAGATGATGGACAGACCGTTGTGATCGTCCATCAGCTCGTAGGAGGGATCGGTGATGCGCGTTGCTCGGGTCATGCTGCCGTCGCTTTATTGTGGTCGCTGCGTAGGATAATGCCCCGTCGCGCACGACCTCGCCAGCAGCAGTGTTTACAGGTTGCGGTTTTTTGCCTCGATCCACTGGGACATGTACTGGGTACTCTTGTGCGCGTGATGGCGCAGCATACTGCCGGTGAAGTTGTCCCGGCGATGGGCGGCGAGGTTGCGGCGGCATTGCTCCAGGCAGTCCACCAAGGCTGGCCCGTGCAGAGTCTGGTCATAGCGCCGGGCCAGCAGTTGGCGCCCGTGTTCCTGGGCCTGGGTCCAGCGCTCGTGGTCCTGGTAGAGGGCCACAGCAGCGGCGGCCAGGGCCGGGGCGTCGTGTTCGATCACGCCGGGCCAGGGTTGATCATCGCCCATGGCCTCGGCGCCGATCGGGGTGGTGACATTGGGGGTGCCGCAGAGCATGGCGTCGATCAACTTGCCCTTGATGCCCGCGCCAAAGCGCAACGGTGCCAGGCAGATGCGTGCGGCGGTCATGACTTGCAGCGCGTCTTCGGCCCAGTTCATCACATGAAAACCCTGTGCCGGGTTGTGCAGGGCGGTGGCCTTGGGTGGGGTGTAGGCGCCATAGATATGCAGCTGCGCGCCCGGCAACTGTTGGCGAATCAGCGGCCACAGACTTTGCTTCATCCACAGCACCGCATCCCAGTTGGGCGCGTGGCGGAAGTTGCCGATGCTGAGAAAGTGCGCACGGTCTTCAAACGGCGCAAACGCGGCGGTGGGCGGTTGCAACATCAACGGGCACCAATGGAGCAGAGCGGCGGGCACCTTGAACTGCTCGGTGAGCAGGCGGATTTCCACGTCGGAGATCATCAAGCTGATGTCACAGCGGTAAATCGCGGCGATTTCGCGCTTGGCCAGGTCGGTATCGGCCATGCGCTGGAACTCGTCTTGAAGCGCAGGCGCGAACAGGGCGCTGAAGTCGTCGCTGTCGGGGTTGGCTTTCACCTGCTCCTTGAAACGCTGGTGGCGGGCATCGCGCAGGCTTTGCAGGTCGGAGGTTTCCAGCACGCGCAGGGCGTTGGGGCAGCATTGCTCCACGCGCCAGCCGAATTGCTCCTCCATCATGAAACGGTCGAACAGTACGATATCCGGGGCCAGTTCGCGGATAAAGTCATCGAAACTGCTGTTATTCAGTTCGATGGCGCATTCGGCGATGCCAAGTGCCGGCAAGTCGGCCTTGTGTTCGCCGATGGTCGCAGGGCTGCTGAAGGTAATGTCCCAACCTTGCGTAAGAAAACTCTCAAGGATCTGCATCATATGCCCCCCCGCAGCCGAGGAGCGGGGCTCTGGCCAGACGTAACCAATGACCAGAACTTTGGTGGCAGGCTGATTCATCGACGACGGTTTCCTTGAAGGGCAGGCGAAAAGCGCGCAATTAAACCACAACCTGGCGACATGACAATTTGTGTCTGGCGGTAGGTAGCATCGGCACTTTGTGGTTAACTTCGGCCTCTCGAATTCGTTTAACCAAAAACCAGCATAAGGATTCCGTTCATGGCTCAAGTCACCCTCAAAGGCAACACGGTCCAGGTTGAAGGCGAACTGCCGAAAGTCGGCGCCAAAGCCGCAGATTTCACCCTGACCGCCGGCGACCTGTCCGACGCCACCCTGGCCACCTTTGCCGGCAAGCGCAAAGTGCTGAACATCTTCCCAAGCGTTGATACCCCAACCTGCGCCACTTCCGTGCGCAAGTTCAATGCCCAGGCCAACGATGTGGCCAACACCGTGGTGCTGTGCATCTCCACCGACCTGCCATTCGCCCAAGCGCGCTTCTGTGGTTCCGAAGGCCTGGAAAACGTTAAGAACCTGTCGGACTTCCGTGATTCGGATTTCGCCGTTGATTATGGTGTGGCGATTGCCGACGGCCCGCTCAAAGGCCTGACCGCTCGCGCTGTCGTGGTACTGGACGAAAACGACAATGTGCTGCACAGCGAGTTGGTCAAGGAAATCGCTGAAGAGCCAAACTACGATGCGGCCCTGGCTGTATTGAAGTAACTGTTTCTGCGCGTAACTGTCGTTTGGCAGTAACACGTATGATGCATGATTGCGGCCTGGCCTAGTCCAGGCCGTTTTTATTTGAGTGTCAGCGGTTTAGCGAAATAGCTGGCGGACTAAGATCAGACGTTAAAAGTTGTAAGCCCAAGGTAAATAGCCGGTAAAGGTGCTTTTCTAAACGCCCCCCAGTGCTTATCTTTCAGCCTCCCGAAGAAGAAGCTCTCATCCCCAATGGTTGATCACTCCATGCAATCCTCCTCCCGCAACTCCCGCCGCTGGCTGTTTGGCCTGCTTGTGCTGCTGGTTATCGCCGGCCTGTGCTGGAAATTCTGGCCCGGCGGCGCGGCTCACAAGGACGCTCCTGCGGGGCACACCGGCAAGACCGGCATGGCGCGCCCGGGCTTCGGCGGTTCCACCGGCCCGGTGCCGGTGCGCGTGGCGCCGGTGGTGCAGGGGGAGTTTGCGGTGTACTACAAGGCGCTGGGCACGGTCACCGCGCTCAACACCATTAATGTGCGCAGCCGGGTGGGCGGTGAGCTGGTGAAGATCGCCTTTGAAGAAGGCCAGATGGTCAAGGCCGGCGACCTGCTGGCAGAAATCGACCCGCGCAGCTACCAGAACGCCTTGCTCCAGGCCCAGGGCACATTGCTGCAGAACCAGGCGCAGTTGAAAAACGCCCAGGTCGATGTGGAGCGTTATCGCGGCCTGTACGCCCAGGACAGTATCGCCAAGCAGACCCTGGACACCGCCGAAGCGCTGGTCCTGCAATACCAGGGCACGGTCAAGACCAACCAGGGCGCGGTCGACGATGCCAAGCTCAACCTTGAATTCACCAGGATCCGTGCGCCGATCAGCGGCCGCGTTGGCCTGCGCCAGCTCGATGTCGGCAACCTGGTCGCAGCCAATGACACCACCGCCCTGGCGGTCATCACCCAGACCCAGCCGATCAGCGTGGCGTTCACCCTGCCGGAAAATACCCTGGAAACCGTACTCGCCCGGTATCACGCCGGCAACAAACTGCCCGTGGAAGCCTGGGACCGTAGCGACGTGAAAAAACAGGCGGTCGGCGTGTTGCAGAGCCTGGACAACCAGATCGACGTCACCACCGGTACTTTGAAGTTCAAGGCGCGCTTTGATAACAAGGACCAGGCGTTGTTTCCCAACCAGTTCGTCAATGTGCACTTGCTTGCCGACACCTTGCATAACGTGGTGTTGGCGCCGTCGGCGGCGGTCCAGTTCGGCAACACCGGCACCTTTGTCTACAAGCTTGACGGTGACAACAAGGTCAAGGTCCAGCCCCTGGTGCTGGGTGACACAGACGGTGAGAACACCGTGGTCAAGGAGGGCCTGGTCGCAGGCGATCGCGTGGTGCTGGAAGGCACTGACCGTCTCAAGGACGGCAGCGAAATCGAAGTGGTCAACGAAAGCAAGGAAGTGCCGACCACGCCGACCGAACACCTGCAAGGCAAGCCCGCGGCAAAAGGGGAGACCGGCGCTGACGCCGGCAAGGCGCAAAAGGTCGGTTCATGAACCTGTCACGCCTGTTTATCCTGCGCCCGGTCGCCACCACGCTGAGTATGCTGGCGATTGTATTGGCCGGGATCATTTCGTACCGCTTGTTGCCGGTATCGGCCTTGCCCCAGGTGGACTACCCGACGATCCGGGTGATGACCCTGTACCCCGGCGCCAGCCCAGACGTGATGACCAGTGCGGTCACTGCGCCGCTGGAGCGTCAGTTCGGGCAGATGCCCGGGCTGACCCAAATGGCGTCCACCAGCTCGGGCGGTGCGTCGGTGCTGACCCTGCGTTTCAACCTCGACGTCAATATGGATGTCGCCGAGCAACAGGTGCAGGCCGCAATCAACGCCGCCACCAACCTGTTGCCCAAGGATTTGCCGGCGCCGCCGGTGTACAACAAGGTCAACCCGGCCGACACCCCGGTGCTGACCCTGGCGATTACTTCCAAGACCATGCTGCTGCCCAAGCTCAATGACCTGGTCGATACGCGCATGGCGCAGAAAATCGCCCAGATCAGCGGCGTCGGCATGGTCAGCATCGCCGGTGGCCAGCGCCAGGCCGTGCGCATCAAGGTCAACCCGCAAGCCCTGGCGGCCAATGGTTTGAACCTGTCGGACGTGCGTGCGCTGATCGCCGCCTCCAACGTCAACCAGCCCAAGGGCAACTTCGACGGCCCCACCCGCGTGTCGATGCTCGATGCCAACGACCAGTTGGTCTCACCCCAGCAATATGCCGAGCTGATCCTGGCCTACAACAATGGCGCACCGTTGCGCCTCAAGGATGTAGCGCAAATCGTCGACGGCGCCGAAAACGAGCGCCTCGCGGCCTGGGCCAACGAGAACCAGGCGGTACTGCTCAACATCCAGCGCCAGCCGGGCGCCAACGTGATCGAGGTAGTCGACCGTATCAAGGCGCTGCTGCCGAGCATCACCGACAACCTGCCGGCCGGCCTGGACGTGACGGTGCTTACCGACCGTACCCAGACCATCCGCGCCTCGGTGAAAGACGTACAACACGAGCTTCTGATTGCCATCGCCCTGGTGGTGATGGTGACGTTCCTGTTCCTGCGTCGGGTCAGCGCCACGATCATTCCGTCCATCGCCGTGCCGCTGTCTCTGGTGGGTACCTTTGGCGTGATGTACCTGGCGGGGTTCTCCATCAATAACCTGACGCTGATGGCCCTGACCATCGCCACGGGGTTCGTGGTGGATGACGCCATCGTTATGCTGGAGAACATTTCTCGCTATATCGAGGAGGGCGAGACGCCGATGGCGGCGGCGCTCAAGGGCGCCAAGCAGATCGGCTTCACCCTGATTTCCCTGACCTTGTCGCTGATTGCGGTACTGATCCCACTGCTGTTCATGGCTGACGTGGTCGGGCGGCTGTTCCGCGAGTTCGCCATCACCCTGGCGGTGGCGATCCTGATTTCGCTGGTTGTGTCCCTGACCCTTACGCCGATGATGTGCGCGCGCTTGCTCAAGCGCGAACCGAAGGAAGAAGAGCAGGGACGTTTCTACAAGGCCAGCGGCGCCTGGATCGATTGGCTGATCCAGGCCTATGGCCGCAAGTTGCAGTGGGTGCTCAAGCACCAGCCGCTGACCCTGCTGGTGGCCATCGCTACCCTGGGGCTTACGGTGGTGCTGTACCTGGTGGTGCCCAAGGGCTTTTTTCCGGTGCAGGACACCGGGGTGATCCAGGGTATTTCCGAAGCGCCGCAGTCGATTTCCTTTGCGGCGATGAGCCAGCGTCAGCAGGAACTGGCGAAGATCATCCTTGCTGATCCCGCGGTCCAGAGCCTGTCGTCCTACATCGGTGTGGACGGCGATAACGCCACCCTCAATAGTGGCCGCTTGCTGATCAACCTCAAGGCCCACGGCCAGCGCGACTTGAGCGCAGCCGAGGTGATCACCCGCTTGCAACCGCAAATCGACAAGCTGGTGGGCATCCGCCTGTTCATGCAGCCGGTGCAGGACCTCACCATCGAGGACCGCGTCAGCCGTACCCAGTACCAGTTCAGCATGTCGTCGCCGGACGCCGAGTTGCTGGCACTGTGGAGTGGCAAGCTGGTGCACGCCCTCAGTCAACAGCCGGAACTCACCGACGTTGCCAGCGACTTGCAGGACAAAGGCTTGCAGGTGTACCTGGTGATCGACCGCGACGCGGCCTCGCGCCTGGGTGTGAGTGTCTCGACCATTACCGACGCGTTGTATGACGCCTTTGGCCAACGGCAGATCTCTACCATCTATACCCAGGCCAGCCAATATCGCGTGGTGCTGCAGGCTCAGTCCGGCGAAACCCTCGGCCCGGCCGCGCTCAACCAGATCCATGTGAAGACCACCGACGGCGGCCAGGTGCGGCTGTCGAGCCTGGCCCATGTCGAGCAGCGCCAGGCGCAGTTGGCGATTGCCCATATCGGCCAGTTCCCGGCGGTGATGATGTCGTTCAACCTGGCCCCCGGCGTCGCCCTGGGCAAGGGTGTGGAGCTGATCAACCAGACCCAGAAGGACATTGGCATGCCGGTGGGCGTGCAAACCCAGTTCCAGGGTGCCGCCCAGGCGTTCGAGGCGTCCCTGTCGAGCACCTTGCTGCTGATCCTGGCCGCGGTGGTCACCATGTACATCGTGCTGGGCGTGCTTTACGAGAGCTATATCCACCCGATCACTATCCTTTCGACCTTGCCGTCGGCGGCGGTGGGGGCCTTGCTGGCCCTGCTGCTCAGTGGCAATGACCTGGGCATGATCGCGATCATCGGCATCATCCTGCTGATCGGTATCGTGAAGAAGAACGCGATCATGATGATCGACTTCGCCCTCGACGCCGAGCGTAATCAGGGCCTGGACCCACAGACGGCGATTTACCAGGCGGCGCTGTTGCGTTTCCGGCCGATCCTGATGACTACCCTGGCCGCGTTGTTCGGTGCGGTACCGCTGATGCTTGCCAGCGGTTCCGGCGCGGAGTTGCGCCAACCGCTGGGTTTGGTGATGGTCGGTGGCTTGCTGGTGAGCCAGGTGTTGACGCTGTTCACCACGCCGGTGATCTACCTGTACTTCGATCGCCTTGGCCGGCGCTGGCGCAAAGAGCCGCAACGCCTGGAGCCGGTTGAGCCATGAACCTGTCCGGACCTTTCATTCGCCGGCCGGTAGCGACCATGCTGCTGAGCCTGGCGATCATGCTGCTCGGTGGCGTCAGCTTCAACCTGTTGCCGGTGTCGCCGCTGCCGCAGATCGACTTTCCGGTGATCGTGGTGTCGGCCAGCCTGCCCGGCGCCAGCCCCGAGGTGATGGCGTCCAGCGTGGCGACGCCATTGGAGCGTTCATTCGGTTCGATTGCCGGTATCACCACCATGAGCAGTTCGTCGAGCCAGGGCTCGACTCGGGTGATCCTGGCCTTTGATTCCGACCGCGATATCAACGGTGCGGCGCGGGAAGTGCAGGCGGCGATCAATGCCTCGCGCAACCTGTTGCCCAGCGGTATGCGCAGCATGCCCACCTACAAGAAGATCAACCCGTCCCAGGCACCGATCATGGTGTTGTCGCTGACCTCCGACGTGCTGCAGAAGGGCCAGCTGTATGACCTGGCGTCGACCATCCTGTCCCAGAGCCTGTCCCAGGTGCCAGGCGTGGGTGAAGTGCAGATCGGCGGCAGCTCCCTGCCGGCAGTGCGCATCGAGTTGGAACCCAAGGCCCTCGACCAGTACGGCGTGGCCCTGGACGATGTGCGCAATACCATCGCCAATGCCAACCAGCGCCGGCCCAAGGGCTCCCTGGAAGACGCTGAGCGCAATTGGCAGATCCAGGCCAACGACCAGCTGGAAAAAGCCAAGGACTACGCGCCGCTATTGATCCGCTACCAGGACGGTGCGGCCCTGCGCCTGGGGGATGTGGCGAAGATCACCGATGGTGTGGAAGACCGCTACAACAGTGGCTTCTTCAATAATGATTCGGCGGTGCTGCTGGTGATCAACCGCCAGTCCGGCGCCAACATCATTGAAACGGTCAGGCAGATCAAGGCCCAGTTGCCGGCGTTGCAGGCAGTGCTGCCGTCCAGCGTCAAGCTCAGCCTGGCCATGGACCGCTCGCCAGTGATCACTGCCACCCTGCATGAAGCGGAAATGACCCTGCTGATTGCCGTGGGCCTGGTGATCCTGGTGGTGTACCTGTTCCTGGGCAACTTCCGCGCTTCGCTGATCCCGACCCTGGCGGTGCCGGTGTCGCTGGTGGGCACCTTTGCGGTGATGTACCTGTACGGGTTTTCGCTGAACAACTTTTCGTTGATGGCGCTGATCCTGGCCACCGGGCTGGTGGTGGACGATGCCATCGTGGTGCTGGAGAACATTTCCCGGCACATCGACGAGGGTGTGCCGCCGATGAAGGCGGCGTACCTGGGTGCCGAAGAAGTCGGCTTTACCTTGTTGTCGATGAACGTGTCGCTGGTGGCGGTGTTCCTGTCGATCCTGTTCATGGGCGGGATTGTCACCAACCTGTTTCGCGAGTTTTCCATCACCTTGTCGGCGGCGATCATCGTCTCGCTGATTGTCTCGCTGACCTTGACGCCGATGCTCTGCGCCCGCTGGCTCAAGCCTCATGACAAGACCCGGCAGACCGGTTTGCAGCGCTGGAGCCAGAAGGTCAACGACCGCATGGTCGCCGGCTACGCCACCAGCCTGGACTGGGTGTTGCGCCACCGGCGCCTGACCCTGCTCAGCCTGTTGATTACCGTGGGGGTGAATGTCGCGCTGTATGTGGTGGTGCCAAAAACCTTCATGCCTCAGCAGGACACCGGCCAATTGATCGGGTTTGTGCGCGGTGACGATGGCCTGTCGTTCAGCGTGATGCAGCCGAAGATGGAAGTCTTCCGCCAAGCGGTGCTCAAGGACCCGGCGGTGCTCAGCGTGGCCGGCTTTATCGGTGGCAACCAAGGCACTAACAACGCAGTGATGCTGGTGCGCCTCAAACCCATCAGTGAACGCAAGATCTCTGCCCAGGCGGTGATCGAGCGTCTGCGCAAAGAGGTGCCGTTGGTACCGGGCGGGCGCCTGTTCCTGATGGCCGACCAGGACCTGCAGTTCGGCGGCGGCCGCGACCAGACCAGCGCGCAATATTCCTACATCCTGCAAAGCGGCGACCTGGCCGCGTTGCGCCTGTGGTACCCGAAAGTGGTCGCGGCGATGCGTGAGTTGCCCGAGCTGACTGCCATCGACGCTCGCGAAGGCCGGGGCGCGGCGCAGGTCACGCTGATCGTCGATCGGGACCAGGCCAAGCGTCTGGGCATCGACATGGACATGGTCACGTCGGTACTCAACAACGCCTACAGCCAGCGGCAGATTTCCACCATCTACGACAGCCTCAACCAGTATCAGGTGGTGATGGAGGTCAACCCCAAGTATGCCCAGGACCCGATCACCCTGAACCAGGTCCAGGTGATTACTGCCGATGGTGCGCGGGTGCCGTTGTCGACCATTGCCCATTACGAGAACAGCCTGGCCGACGATCGCGTCAGCCATGAAGGCCAGTTCGCTTCCGAAAACATCGCCTTCGATATGGCGCCCGGGGTGACGGTAGAGCAGGGCACCGCGGCCATCGAGCGAGCGATTGCCAAGGTTGGCCTGCCCGAAGATGTGATCGCCAAGATGGCCGGCACCGCCGACGCCTTTGCGGCCACGCAGAAGGGCCAGCCGTTCATGATTCTCGGTGCGCTGGTGGCGGTGTACCTGGTGCTGGGCATTCTGTATGAAAGCTATATCCATCCGCTGACCATTCTGTCGACCCTGCCGTCGGCGGGTGTTGGCGCGTTGCTGGCGATCTACCTGCTGGGCGGCGAGTTCAGTCTGATTTCGTTGCTGGGCTTGTTCCTGCTGATCGGTGTGGTGAAGAAAAACGCGATCCTGATGATCGACCTGGCGCTGCAACTGGAGCGCAACGACGGCATGAGCCCGCTGGAATCGATCCGCAGCGCCTGTCTGCTGCGCCTGCGACCCATTTTGATGACCACCCTGGCCGCCATCCTCGGCGCCTTGCCGTTGCTGCTCGGCACCGGCGATGGCGCGGAAATGCGCCATCCGTTGGGCCTGACCATTATTGGTGGCCTGGTCTTCAGCCAGATCCTGACCCTTTACACCACCCCGGTGGTCTACCTCTATCTCGACCGCGCGCGCCACCGCTTCAATGCCTGGCGCGGCGTGCGTACCGATGCTGCCCTGGACACTGCGCTATGACCGATTCAACCAAATTATTGTGGCGAGGGAGCAAGCTCTCTCGCCACAACAACACAATGAAGTTATTGGCCGTGATGATGTGTGGGGTGTTGCTCAGCGCCTGCGCCATTGGCCCTGACTACAAGCGCCCGGAGGTCATCGAACCGGTGCAGTTCAAAGAAGCCCAGGGCTGGCGCCAGGCCAACCCCAGCGATTCCCTGGCCCGTGGCGCCTGGTGGGAGCTGTATGGCGACCGCCAACTCAATGAGCTGGTAGAGCGCCTCAACACGTCCAACCAGACCGTTGCCCAGGCCGAAGCGCGCTTTCGCCAGGCCCAGGCGCTGGTGCGCAGTTCCCGCGGGGCGTTTTACCCCAGCGTCGACCTGAGCGTGGGTAAAACCCGCGCCAGCCAGGGTACCGGCAGCAGCAGCGCCAGCCTCAGCAGTTCCAGCAGTGGTATCCGCGACACCCTCAATGCGCAGTTGGGCGTGAGTTGGGAAGCCGATATCTGGGGCAAGTTGCGCCGTGGACTAGAGGCCAATGAAGCCAGCGCCGAGGCCAGCTCGGCAGACCTGGCCGCGATGCGCCTGAGCCAACAGTCGGAACTGGTGCAGAGCTACCTGCAACTGCGGGTCATGGATGAACAGACGCGCCTGTTGCAAGCCACCCTGGACACCTACCAGCGTTCATTGAAAATGACCGAAAACCAGTACCGCGCCGGGGTGGCCGGCAAGGATGCCATCGCCCAGGCGCAAACTCAGCTCAAGACCACCCAGGCCAGCCTGATCGACCTGATCTGGCAGCGGGCCCAGCTGGAAAACGCCATTGCCGTGCTGATCGGCGAAGCCCCGGCCAACTTCAACCTGGCGGTGAGCAAAGACATTCCGGCGCTGCCGCAAATACCGGTGAGCCTGCCGTCCCAGTTGCTGGAACGTCGCCCCGATATTGCCTCGGCCGAACGCTCGGTGATCGCCGCCAACGCCAACATCGGCGTGGCCAAGGCGGCCTATTACCCGGATCTCAGCCTGAGCTTGCAGGGCGGCTACTCCAGCAGCACCTATGAAGATTGGATCAGCCTGCCGAACCGCTTCTGGTCGGTGGGGCCGAAACTGGCGATGACCCTGTTCGATGGCGGCCAGCGCTCGGCGGAAGTCGACCGCACCGTGGCCAGCTATGACGAGACCGTGGCCAAGTACCGCCAGACCGTACTGGATGGGTTCCGTGAAGTGGAAAACTACATGGTGCAACTCAAGGTGCTGGCGGACGAAGCTGTGGTCAGCAATGAAGCGCTGGAATCGGCGCGTGAGTCGTTGCGCTTGACCGAGAACCAGTACAAGGCGGGTCTGATCGCTTACCTGGATGTGGTGACTGTGCAGGCGACGGCCTTGAGCAACGAGCGAACCGTGTTGACCTTGTTGCAGTCGCGGCTGGTGGCGAGTGTGCAGTTGATTGCGGCGTTGGGTGGTGGCTGGGACGGCCAGACGTCTCTGGCCGAGAAAGAGTGAGCGAATACCTGCGCATCCTGCAGGCGCGAGCTTGCTCGCGAAAAACGTCAACGATAACGCGTGTTTCATGAATACACGCGGCGCCTATGATTTTTCGCAAGCAAACTCGCTCCTACAGTGGGGAGGCCCCCTCCCATAGGTATTGAAAAATACCCGCATGAAGCCAGCAGATTGACGCCAAAAAATGACTAATGGCTATCTGCTTAATTAATCACCTGCCCCAGAATCATTCTCGCTACAATCGCCCGCTTTGCCACCCGGCATGGGCTTTTACGCCCTGTTGCCTGCGAGAAGCCCCATGTTGATCGGTAGCTATTCAACCTCCCTGGTCGTGATTTCCCTGTGCGTTGCAATGCTGGCGTCCTACACCGCGTTGGACCTGGCCGGGCGTATCGCTACGACGAAGGGGCGTGCCGTTTACTTATGGATTACCGGCGGCGCAGCAGCCATGGGCGTGGGCATCTGGTCCATGCACTTTATCGGCATGTTGGCCCTGCGCCTGCCGTTTGCCCTCGGGTTTGACCTGGGCATCACTGCGCTGTCGCTGTTGATCGCTGTGTTATCCAGTGGCTTCGCCTTATGGCTGGTCAGCCAGCCACGTCTGCCGGCCTGGCAACTGGCGTTCGGTGCGCTGGTGATGGGTGCCGGTATCGCCAGCATGCACTACACCGGCATGGCAGCGATGCGCATGACCCCGGGTATCGACTACGACCCGACCTTGTTCGGCGCTTCGTTGTTGATCGCGGTAATGGCCTCCGGCGCCGCGCTGTGGATCGCCTTCAACCTGCGTCGCAATACGCCTTACGTGCGCCTGGCGCGGGGTGCGGCGGCGGTGGTGATGGGCGTGGCCATTGTCGGCATGCACTACACCGGGATGGCCGCGGCGCAGTTTGCCGATGATAGTTTCTGCGGTGCCGCGCTAACGGGCTTGAGCGGCAAGGGCCTGGATAACCTGGTCTTGGTGACCTCCCTTGCGGTGTTGGTCATAGCGTTGTTGACCTCCTTGCTGGATGCCCGCCTGGAGGCGCGCACCGCTGTACTCGCCGATTCCTTGACCCTGGCCAACCAGGAACTGACCCACCTGGCACTGCACGACATGCTCACCGGCTTGCCCAATCGCACACTGCTGGCGGATCGCATTCAACAAGGCATTCAGGCGGTGTACGAGCAGGGCGGTTGCTTTGCGCTGATGTTTATCGACCTGGACGGCTTCAAGCCGGTCAACGATGCCTTCGGTCATCACATGGGCGATCAACTGCTGCGCGAGGTTGGCCTGCGTCTGCGCGAGGACTTGCGCAGCCAGGACACCCTGGCCCGTATTGGCGGTGACGAGTTCGTGTTGCTGGTGCAATTGACCCAACCGGACGATGCCATGGGCCTGGCCGAGCGTCAGGTCGGTCTGATCAACCGCGCTTTCACGGTGGCCGAGCATGAGCTGAAAATCTCCGCGAGTATCGGTATCGCCATGTTCCCGGGCAACGGTAATAACCCCCAGGAGCTGTTGATGAACGCCGACGCGGCGATGTATCACGCCAAGGGCATGGGCAAGAACGGCTACAGCTTCTTCGATGTGTCAATGAACACCAATGCGCGCAAGCAACTGCAATTGTTGCAGGACCTGCGCAATGCCCTTGAACACGGCGAGTTTCGCTTGTATTACCAACCCAAGTTCGATGCGGTGAGCGGTATTGCCGTGGGGGCCGAGGCGTTGTTGCGCTGGGAGCATCCGCAACAGGGCTTGTTGCTGCCGGCAGCTTTTATCGCGCTGGCGGAGAAAACCGGGCTGATCATTGCCATCGGTGAATGGGTACTCGACGAAGCCTGCCGCCAGATGAGCCTGTGGTACGCACAGGGTTATCAGCGCTGGCGCATCGCCGTGAATCTTTCGGCGCTGCAGTTCTGTCATGCCGGGTTGGTCAACAGTGTTGCGGCTGCTCTGGAGCGCCACCAATTACCCGCCAACAGCCTCACGCTGGAGATCACCGAGACCACTGCCATGAGCGATGCCGATGCGAGCATGACGGTATTGCAGCAGCTCTCGGACATGGGTGTGGACCTGTCCATCGATGACTTTGGCACCGGTTACTCCAGCCTGATGTACCTCAAGCGCCTGCCGGCCAACGAGTTGAAGATCGACCGCGGCTTTGTACGCGACCTGGAGCACGACAGCGACGACGCCGCCATCGTCTCGGCCATTGTCGCCCTCGGCCAGGCCCTGGACTTGCGGATCGTTGCCGAAGGCGTGGAAACCGATGCGCAGCAAAATTTCCTTACCCGCCTGGGGTGTGATTCCTTGCAAGGCTATTTGTTGGGGCATCCATTGCCGGCCGACAATTTCATGGCAAACATCCTCGCCGGCGAAGATGCGCCAGCGCCTGACAAAAGCCATCAGTGACGGGTATTCTTGGATCCAACCCTAACCATCAAGGTTGAATCAGGAGACCGTAGCCATGGACAAAGTCGTCATCATCACCGGAGGCAGCCGCGGGATTGGCGCCGAGACGGCCTTGCTGGCTGCTCGCGAAGGTTATCGCATCTGCATTAACTATCAGTCGGACGAGAAGGCTGCCCATGCCGTGCTTGAACAAGTGCGCGGCCTCGGCGCCCAGGCCATTGCGGTGCGCGCTGATGTCAGCATCGAAGATGAAGTGATAGCGCTGTTCAATCGCGTGGATGCCGAATTGGGGCGTGTCACGGCGCTGGTCAACAACGCCGGTACTGTGGGGCAAAAGTCGCGGGTCGACGAGATGTCCGAGTTTCGTATCCTGAAGATCATGAAGACCAACGTGCTGGGCCCGATCCTGTGCGCCAAGCACGCGGTGCTGCGTATGTCGCCTCGGCATGGCGGGCAGGGTGGCAGTATCGTCAACGTGTCCTCGGTGGCGGCGCGGCTGGGGTCGCCAGGTGAGTATGTGGACTACGCTGCGTCCAAGGGCGCTCTGGATACCTTCACCCTCGGTCTGTCCAAAGAAGTCGCAGGTGAAGGCATTCGAGTCAACGCGGTACGCCCTGGTTATATCTTTACCGATTTCCACGCCCTGAGCGGCGACCCGGACCGCGTCAGCAAGTTGGAGTCCGGTATCCCCATGGCGCGTGGCGGGCGTCCGGATGAAGTGGCTGAGGCGATTATCTGGTTGCTGTCGGACAAGGCTTCATACGCCACCGGCACCTTTTTAGACCTAGGGGGCGGACGCTGAAAAGCAGCTTACTGCCCGAGGTTTTGCAGCACGTCGTAGCCGTTTTCCGCGAATGCTACAAGTAGACGGGCTTCTGAGTTCTTTCGGGTGGAATAGCCGGCGTTGTGAAAGCCATTGATCTTGCCGTCGTGTCGTTCGCTGTTACCGACGCGGCGATCATTCACATTGTCGAGGACGTTAATCACCCTCGCCAGGTTATAGGCCGCGTGGGCCCTGGCCTTGGCATCAGGGTTGGCGAATGTCCAGTCCCCCAGTCGGCGCTTGAGCAAGTCTGTCACCGGGTAGCTATCGCGGCGCTTGAACAGGTGCTTGAGCGCAGGATTGGCGTTGATGATCTGCCGGGTGGTACGACGGTCACCGACGGGAGGTTCTTCGAGCGCAGTCGGCGCAATAAGCCAGTTATTTTCAGGGCGACCTTCGCCAAGCCGATAGGCGGTCGATGCCGCAAGAGGGTTGATGCGCATGACGATCTCGACATGAGGATAGGCATAGCTAGGTGGTTCCTGATGGCACACGGTTCCACGGGCTGTGTTTCGCGCCGTTAAAAAGACCGCACTATCCGCCCCAGCGTCTCCATGGCCTTTTCCGAGGCTTCGTTCCATGGGCTGCCATAGTTCAAGCGTATGCAGTTTCTGAAGCGCTGGGTCGCTGAAAAAATCGGCCCCGGTGCGATGCTGATGCCTTGGGCCAGGGCCATCTGGAACAATTTCAGCGAGTCGGTTTGCTCCGGCAATTCCAACCACAGAAAATAACCGCCCGCCGGCTGGCTGACCCGTGTCTGGGCCGGGAAGTAGCGGGCGATGGCCGCCAGCATGGCGCTTTGCTGTTCTTCCAGGGCATAGCGCAATTTGCGCAGATGCCGGTCATAGCCGCCGTGTTGCAGGTAGTCGGCAATCGCCGCCTGGGCCGGCATCGACGGGCACAGCGAGGTCATCAGTTTCAGGCGCTCGACCTTCTGCGCAAAGCGCCCGGCCGCGACCCAGCCGACGCGGTAGCCCGGTGCCAGGCTCTTGGCAAAGGAACCGCAGTGCATCACCAGCCCTTCGGTATCAAACGCCTTGGCCGGTTTTGGCGCGTGTTGCCCGTAGTACAACTCGGCATAGACATCATCTTCGATCAACGGCACCTGATGGCTGCGCAACAGCTCTACCAGCGCCTGTTTTTTTGCTTCGGGCAGGGTGGCGCCCATGGGGTTCTGGAAGCTGGTCATGGTCCAGCAGGCCTTGATTGGGTAGCGCTCAAGACTTTGTGCCAAGGCGTTCAGGTCAATACCATCGCGCGGGTGCACCGGGATTTCCACGGCCTTGAGTTTCAGGCGCTCCAGCACTTGCAGGCAGGCGTAGAACGCTGGTGCCTCGATCGCAACCAGGTCGCCCGGTTCAGTCACGGCTTGCAGGCACAGGTTCAGCGCTTCGAGGGCACCGTTGGTAATCAGCAGCTCCTCCATGGGCAGCATCAGGCCGCCGACCATGTAGCGCAGGGCAATCTGCCGGCGCAGTTGCGGGTTGCCCGGCGACATGTCGGTGACCACCAGGCGCGGGTCCATTTCGCGGCTGGCGCTGGCCAGGGAGCGGGCCAGGCGCGGCAACGGGAACAGCATCGGGCTGGGGAAGGCCGAGCCGAAGGGCACTGTATTGGGGTCTTTGATGGAATCGAGTACCGAAAACACCAATTCACTGACGTCCACATGGGTGGACTCATGCACCTGCTCGCTCACCACTGGCTCGGAAAACGGGCTCGGCGCATGGGTGTTGACGAAGTAGCCCGAACGCGGCCGCGCGCGAATCAGGCCACGGC
Organism: Pseudomonas sp. W15Feb34; assembly: GCF_023127765.1. Lineage (NCBI taxonomy): Bacteria > Pseudomonadati > Pseudomonadota > Gammaproteobacteria > Pseudomonadales > Pseudomonadaceae > Pseudomonas > Pseudomonas sp. W15Feb34. The sequence continues at coordinate 33,528 of NZ_SPKN01000026.1, read as the reverse complement.
GTTCCAGCAAGTAATACGCTTGGAACACGGTAGACGGGCTGACGCCGTAGGTCTGGCTGGCATAGCGCACCGACGGTACGCGCTGACCTGGGCCAAGGACGCCGGAGCGGATCAGTTCTGCGATGTCATCGGCGAATTTTTCGTAGCGTTTCATGGCAGCCTTAAACAGTTTTCAATCTGTACGCCGGGTAAGTGTGTGTGGGAGCTTGCCCACGATTAGCATAGGTATCTACACATTTTTGGTACGGCGCTGTACCTGTGGCGAGGGAGCTTGCTCCCGTGACGACCAGTCAGCCAGCGCATATCTATCTGATGCTCGGAGATCCAAATGTGGGAGCGGGCTTGCTCGCGAAGGCGGCCAGGCAGCCGACACAGTTATACCGAGTACATATCCATTGCTGCGGTAACGGCCACTTATGGTTCCGCTCTTACAGCGGGTCACTTTCGAAAAGCCGGAATGCCGGCCCAGAATCCCTGTCGAATTCCGGCCAGCGTGGTTTGACGGGGCGCTTAAGATCAAAAACAGATCAAGAGCGGCTCGCTTCGCATCGTAGTTACCGTCGGCTTCTACAACCTAAAAAATTGTGTAGATACCTATGTCCCGATGAGGGGGTGTCAGTAACCAAAACTGTTCTGACCCACCGCTATCGGGAGCAAGCCCCCTCCCACATTGGCGGATTGTCAGCGGTTCAACGGCGCGACGAAGCGACTGTCTGCGGCGCTGTAGATCCAGGGCTCATCCACATCTGTCACCTTGAAGCGCAGGCTCTGCGAGCTGCTCGCCGGCTTCTCGGCCAGCAGTGCCACTGACACCGGCATATCGACGATTTCTCCGGGCGCCAGGCTGATCCGGGTCTTGCCTTGCAACTGGAACCCGTCGGCATCCACCAGTTCCACCCGGTAGTCCTGGCGTTGCTGGGTCTTGTTGATGACCTTGAGGCTGTAGATGTTCTCGATCAAACCCTGGCTGTTTTCGCGAAACATGCCGCGGTCCTTGGTGACATCCAGCGACACCATCGGCCGTTCAATCAAGGCCACCACCAACGCGGCAATCATTACCAGCAGTACGGCACTGTAGCCGATCAGGCGTGGCCTGAGCAGATGAGTCTTGCCACCCTGCAGTTGGTGTTCACTGGTGTAGCTCACCAAACCCCGGGCATAGCCCATTTTGTCCATGATCGAGTCGCAGGCATCAATGCAGGCCGCGCAGCCGATACATTCCATTTGCAGGCCGTCGCGGATATCGATGCCGGTAGGGCAAACCTGCACGCACAGCTGGCAATCAATGCAATCACCAAGCCCTGCATCGGCTGGCTGCACTTCGCGTTTGCGCGGGCCACGGCGTTCGCCGCGGGCGGTATCGTAGGAAATGGTCAGGGTGTCTTTATCAAACATTACGCTTTGGAATCGCGCATACGGGCACATATGCATGCACACCGCTTCGCGTAACCAGCCGGCATTGATGTAGGTAGCGCCCGTGAAAAACAGCACCCAGAACAAGCTCACCCCGCCGATTTGCCAGGTCAGCAGTTCGACGGCGAGAGGGCGGATGGGCGTGAAGTAGCCGACAAAGGTCAGCCCGGTCAGCACGCTGATGCCCAGCCACAGCGTATGTTTGGCTGAGCGTCGCGCGAGTTTGTTCAGGCTCCACGGGGCCGCCTGCAGCTTGATACGCTGGTTGCGCTCGCCCTCGGTGATCTTTTCACACCACATGAACAGCCACGTGAACGAGCTTTGCGGGCAGGTATAACCGCACCAGACGCGGCCGGCAAACACCGTGATCGCAAACAGGCCGAAGGCACAGATGATCAGCAGCGCCGAGAGCAGGATAAAGTCCTGCGGCCAGAAGGTGGCGCCGAAAATGTGGAACTTGCTGTGCGCCAGGTCCCACAGCACGGCCTGGCGCCCACCCCAGTTCAGCCATACGGTGCCGAAAAAGGCCAGGAACAGCAAAGCCGCTCCACTGACACGCAAGGTGCGGAACAGGCCGGTAAAGCTGCGGGTATGGATCAGGTTATCGCTGGATTTGGCCTTCACCTTCTTTGGGTGTATGGGCTCAAAGGTTTCCACGGTTGGGATTCGTTCGCTCATGGTCGTTCGCTCATCAGCCTCCATCAGGCCAATGCACTATGGGCGACAGGCTGTTTGCATAACAGACTCAGGTATGGCGATATAAAGCGGATCAGATGGGCTGGATGTACCCATCTGCGTCAATGTGCTGCACCCCAGCGTCAATAAGGTGCAGCGATCGATCGAAGGGGCTGACGCAGATCAATTAAATCACCGAACCCGGTTCGTCGGCCCTCACATGCTGACGGCCATCGGTGGCGCCTTCAACCGTCAGGGCGTCCGCCTCGGCTTCGGTGATGTAGATGCGAGAACCCGCCAATTCCAGATAAGACATGGCTTTGTCGTGATCGGTAAGGATGGTCACCCGGGTGGCGGGCAGGCTTTGTTCCTGGCCGTTTTCGTCGAGCGTGAAGTAGCACAGATGATTTTCGATGCGTACGGTCATGACGATCTCCGTTTTGTGAACTGTGCAGCGTTAGGCGACTGCCATGCGCACGGGTTCCGGGCAACTGACTGGCGGTCTGTGCGGTCTATTCTTTACTCATAATAAAAGGAGCGCATCCGTGGACGTCTGGTGGCAACAAGTGTGGCAAACCCTGCAAGCCGAGTTCGCCGACATCGCCGATGCCCGGCAACTCACTCAAGTGACTGTGCGCCTGCTGATCGCTGCGATCCTGGGTGGCATCCTGGGTTTTGAGCGTGAACACAAGGGCAAGGCGGCGGGCGTGCGCACTCATATGCTGGTGGCGCTTGGCGCGGCGCTGTTCGTGCTGGTGCCGCAGATGTCCGGCAACCAGGCAGACGCCATGAGCCGGGTGGTTCAAGGGGTGATTGCGGGCATCGGCTTCCTTGGCGCCGGCACTATCCTCAAGGGCAAGGAAGATGAAGAGGGCCAGCATGTGAAGGGCCTGACCACGGCTGCCGGGTTGTGGATGACCGCCGCCATCGGGGTGGCGGCGGGCATGGGGCGTGAATCGACGGCGGTACTCAGTACGTTGCTGGCCCTGGCGGTGTTCAGCATCATGCCGAGAATCGTCAAGTTAGTGGAAAAGTGATACCCAGCCATCAGGTCACGATGTTGCTTTGGCGCACCTCACCAAACACCTTCAGTACAAAGGGTGGCTTGCCTGGAGCATCAGCAATGACTACCACGCTGACATTTTTATTGGGCGAATATTGAATCTGTATCTCCCCGATCGACTCTGGGGTGCGCTCAACCCATCGCAGCGGGGTGTTCAACTGTTTCTGAATGCCGGTCAGGTTCAGTTTGTCTTGGGATTTGAAATTCCGGATCTCTTGAGGAGATTCGAGTGTGGATTCACTGGCAGAGCGGAAGCTGTAGGTTGCAGAGCTGTCGTGGCCAGTGTCGGAGGCCGATGGCGGTGGCGTGGCATCTGCTTGTGACGCGTCGAGCTTTTCCTTGGCCAGCGAATCGCAGGTATTGCTTAAGGTTTTATAGGTCGAGTCCATCCTGGAATAGTGTTGTTTGATTTTGGCTAACTCTGCGAGTGAGTTATCGAGACGGCCAAAAGAGCTCGAGGCGTCGCCGTCAAATGCCCCGAGCAGGGTCTCGATATTTTTAAAGGCGAATTTATTCATTACCTCTTCTGTTGTTTTGTGCTTGGCTGAGTTCAGGTTCCTGGCACCGGCATTGAGCACGACGCTCATCTCTTCAAATTTTTTGCGGTTCGCTTTGGCGTCGGGCCCACGTAACGCTGCGCGCCTGTTTTCTGGCTGAAAAATCCATTCGAGTTCGGACTTGATTGCACGAGATTGGGCAGAGTCCGGATTACCCTGTAGCGCGTTGATTGTTTCCGGGGTCAATAGTGTATGAGTATCGCTCACGCGTTTCGTCGCGTCTGCGTGTTGCTCAGGAGAGGTCTGATTGGAACGCGTGTCAGGCGATTGCTGTGCACGGTCCGGTGCCTTGGGCGTAACGGACCAGTTCGGGCCAGCGTTGAGCAACGCATCCACCTGCTGCTGTGTTGGCCGGCCCTGAGCGTGGGCGCCGCTGGAGTGTCCAGGTGGCGATGGCTGCGTGCGGGAAAAGTGCTGAGGGTTGATAGTCGACATGGTGTCCTCGCGATAGGATCAGAACTTCCCATCGGAAGATGGGTTGAGTGCGAGGTAAATATATAAACCTGCAGTCACGCGAGCATTCAGGCTTGTTCCCAGTGTCTGTAGGAGAGTTCGATTTTTTTGCGGCTCGCTCGAGCTGAAGAACAGCCTGGCCCGTCCCGAGCGAACCTCCATCATTGTGACTCAGACGATGACCGGCGGCGTGGTCGTGGGCGGTTCTTGCGCTGCGGGTGGCTCATCTTCAGGGGGTTCCTGCTTTGGCGCCGGCGTCGGCTCCGAAGGCGGCAAGGGCGGGGCATCGATATTCGGATCTTCGGGCTCAGGGGGTATTGGGATATTCATCAGTGTGGCCTCCTTTGTGCTTGGCTCTATGGGTGGACCATTGCCTTGGGGAATTGATTCCCCGCCCGGCGGCCACATATCCACCTGAACTTTTGCCGCGCGCCCAGGCTCGGACTTTAAACGGCTCTGCTCAGGGAGAGCGTCGCCGTACTTGAATTCGGATCAAGCAAAGAGCGTCCACGGGGCGTAAGGGGAAGATGCTCGATGACTGCTGAAACACTGGCTCCAGAGGGCTGCGCACTGCCGTTGTCGCAAGCGCTGTTGTTACCCAGGATCGCTATCGAAAGCACCATGCCGGTGATCGACAAGGGGGAATTTGCCGTCAAGGCCGTGGTCAGCCAGCGCGTCAATGTCACCAGTAAAGTGTTCGCCGATGGCCACGACAAACTGGCGGTGCTGATCCGCTGGCACGCGCTGGAGGATGAAAGCTGGCACAGCGTCGTCATGACCGATGTCGGTAACAATGGCTGGGAGGGCGCGTTCACCGTCGCGCACCTCGGCCCGCATGAATACTGCATCGAGGCATGGATCGATACCTTCGCCAGCTTCTGCTATGAACTGCGCAAGAAACACGAGGCCGGGGTGCCGGTCAGCCTTGAATTGCAGGAGGGTCGTAGCCTGCTGTTGCAGGCCGCCGAGCGCAGTGACAACGAATTGCGCGACCGCTTGATGTTGCTGCACCACGAATTGTCGGGCCTGCTGGAAACCGAGCAGGTGGCGTTGTTCCTGCACGAAGACAGTGCACACCTGATGACCCAGGCCGATCATCGCGCTTATCTGAGCATCAGCCCCGCCTACCCGATTGACGTAGAGCGTGAGGCGGCGCAGTTCGCCAGTTGGTATGAGCTGTTTCCCCGCTCGATCACCGACGATCCGGCCCGCCACGGCACATTCAATGACGTGCACTCGCGCTTGTCGATGATCCACGACATGGGCTTTGACGTGCTGTATTTCCCGCCGATCCATCCCATCGGCCGCAGCCATCGCAAGGGTAAGAACAACTCACTCACCGCCGGCCCCGATGATCCGGGCAGCCCCTATGCCATCGGCAGCGAGGAGGGCGGGCACGAGGCGATTCACCCGCAACTGGGCAGTCGTGAGGATTTCCGTCGCCTGGTCAAAGCCGCTGCCGACCACGGCCTGGAAATTGCGCTGGACTTTGCCATCCAATGCTCCCAGGACCATCCGTGGCTTGAACAGCACCCTGGCTGGTTCAACTGGCGCCCCGATGGCACGATTAAATACGCAGAGAACCCGCCGAAAAAGTACCAGGACATCGTTAACGTCGATTTTTATGCGGCGGATGCGATTCCGGGCTTATGGACAGAGCTGCGCGATATTGTGGTGGGTTGGGTGGACGAGGGCGTGAAGACCTTTCGCGTCGATAATCCCCACACCAAGCCGCTGCCATTCTGGCAATGGCTGATCAGTGATGTCAGGTCCAGATACCCTGAGGTGATCTTCCTCGCCGAGGCCTTTACGACTCCGGCGATGATGGCGCGCCTGGGCAAGGTCGGCTATTCCCAGAGCTACACCTACTTCACCTGGCGCAATACCAAGGCCGAGTTGAGCGAGTACCTGACGCAATTGAACCAGTCGCCGTGGCGCGAATGCTACCGGCCGAACTTCTTCGTCAATACACCGGATATCAACCCAGGCTTTTTGCACCAGTCCGGGCGCGCCGGCTTCTTGATTCGTGCCGCGCTGGCGGCCATGGGCTCGGGCCTGTGGGGCATGTATTCAGGCTTTGAACTGTGCGAAGCCGCGCCAGTGCCGGGCAAGGAGGAATACCTGGATTCGGAGAAGTACGAAATCCGCCCGCGGGACTTCACCGCCCCCGGCAACATCATTGCCGAGATCGCCCAACTCAACCGTATCCGTCGGCAGAACCCGGCCCTGCACACACACCTGGGGCTCAAGCTCTACAACGCCTGGAACGACAACATCCTGTATTTCGGCAAGCGCAGCGAAGATGGCAGCAACTTCATTCTGGTGGCAGTCAACCTCGATCCCTTTAACGCTCAGGAAGCCCATTTTGAACTACCGCTGTGGGAGCTGGGCCTGCCGGATGACGCCCAGACCCAGGGTGAAGACTTGATGAACGGCCACCGTTGGACCTGGTACGGCAAGACCCAATGGACACGGCTTGAACCGCAGATGCCCTTTGGAATCTGGCGCATCACCCATTCCCCAGGCTGATGGAGTTCCCCTGTGGGAGCTGGCTTGCCTGCGATCGCGATTTGTCAGCCACCATTTCAGGTACTGACAGACCGTTATCGCAGGCAAGCCAGCTCCCACACTGGATCGCATTCCGTCTGCAGAACTTTAGTGTTTTCAGGAGTTCCCGATGGCGAAGAAACCCAAGACAGCCACCTTCATCAAAGACCCGCTCTGGTACAAGGACGCGGTGATTTACCAGGTTCACGTCAAATCCTACTTTGACTCCAACAATGATGGCATCGGTGACTTCCCCGGGCTGATTGCCAAGCTCGACTATATTGCCGACCTTGGCGTGAACACCATCTGGCTATTGCCGTTCTACCCCTCGCCACGTCGCGATGACGGCTACGATATTGCCGAATACCGTGGCGTGCACAGCGACTACGGGACCATGGCCGATGCCAAACGCTTCATCGCCGAGGCGCATAAACGCGGGCTGCGGGTAATTACCGAGCTGGTGATCAACCACACCTCCGACCAGCACCCCTGGTTCCAGCGTGCGCGCAAGGCCAAGCCGGGTTCGGCCGCGCGGGACTTCTACGTGTGGTCGGACGATGACCAGAAGTACGACGGCACGCGCATCATTTTTCTCGATACCGAAAAATCCAACTGGACCTGGGACCCGGTCGCCGGCCAGTACTTCTGGCACCGCTTCTACTCCCACCAGCCCGACCTCAACTTCGATAACCCGCAAGTCATGAAGGCCGTACTGTCGGTGATGCGCTATTGGCTGGACCTGGGCATTGACGGCCTGCGTCTGGACGCCATCCCCTACCTGATCGAACGCGACGGCACCAACAACGAAAACCTGGCTGAAACCCACGACGTCCTCAAGCAGATTCGCGCCGAAATAGATGCCCATTATCCCGACCGAATGCTGCTGGCTGAAGCTAACCAATGGCCCGAAGACACGCAGCTGTATTTCGGTGAGCGCAAAGGCGATGACGGCGATGAATGCCATATGGCCTTCCACTTCCCGCTGATGCCGCGCATGTATATGGCGCTGGCCCAGGAAGACCGCTTTCCCATCACCGATATTCTGCGCCAGACCCCGGAGATTCCCGCCAATTGCCAATGGGCGATCTTCCTGCGCAACCATGATGAGCTGACCCTGGAGATGGTCACCGACAAAGAACGAGACTACCTGTGGAACTACTACGCCGCAGACCGCCGCGCCCGAATCAACCTGGGTATTCGTCGACGCCTGGCGCCGCTGATGGAGCGTGATCGTCGCCGTGTCGAGTTGCTCAACAGCCTGTTGTTGTCGATGCCGGGCACACCGACTTTGTATTACGGCGATGAGATCGGCATGGGTGACAACATCTACTTGGGCGACCGCGACGGTGTGCGTACGCCGATGCAGTGGTCTATCGACCGCAATGGCGGCTTCTCCCGTGCCAACCCGGCCAGCCTTGTATTGCCGCCGATCATGGACCCGCAATACGGTTATCAATCGGTCAACGTCGAGACCCAGGCCCAGGACCCGCATTCGTTGCTGAACTGGACCCGGCGCATGCTCGCGGTGCGCAAGCAGTCCAAGGCCTTTGGCCGTGGCAGCCTGAAAATGCTCTCGCCGACCAATCGGCGCATCCTGGCTTACACCCGTGAATACACGGGGGAAGACGGCCACACCGAAATCATCCTGTGCGTGGCCAATGTGTCGCGCAGCGCCCAGGCGGCGGAGCTGGACTTGTCTGCCTTCGCCGGCATGGTGCCGGTGGAGATGCTCGGCGGTAATGCCTTTCCACCGATTGGCCAGCTGAATTTCCTGCTGACCCTGGCGCCCTATGGCTTTTATTGGTTTGTGCTGGCGACGGAAAACCAGATGCCAAGCTGGCATGTGGAACCGGCGCAGAGCATGCCCGACTTCACCACTCTGGTACTGAAAAAACGCATGGAAGAATTACTCGAAGAGCCTTGCCGCACCAGCCTGGAACAAACCTCATTGCCAGCCTGGTTGCCCAAACGTCGCTGGTTTGCCGGCAAAGACACGGCGATCGACAGCGTGCGCATCGCTTACGGCGTACGTTTTGGCGACCCACAGCACCCGGTATTGCTCAGTGAAGTCGAGGTCAGCAGCGGCGGTCAGGTCAGCCGTTATCAACTGCCGTTGGGCTTTCTCGGCGAAGATCAGGTGAGCAGCGCCTTGCCCCAGCAATTGGCCCTGGCCCGGGTGCGACGTACTCGCCAGGTAGGGTTGGTGACCGATGCCTTCAGCCTTGAGCCTTTCATCCGTGAAGTCATCCAGGCCATGCAGGCAGGGACCGTGCTCAACTCCAGTGAGGGCGATCTGCGGTTTGAGGCGACCGGACACCTGGCCGGGCTGCAACTGACTCACGAATCGCCGGTGCGTTACTTGTCTGCCGAGCAGTCCAACAGTTCGGTGGTGGTGGGCGAAAGCCTGGTGCTCAAGCTGATTCGCAAAGTCAGCGCCGGGGTACACCCGGAGCTGGAAATGAGCGCCTACCTGACCGCCGCCGGCTACCCGAATATCTCGCCTTTGCTGGGCTTTATGAGCCGCCGCGACGGGCAGGGGCAGGACAACCTGCTGATGATTGCCCAGGGCTACCTGAGCAACCAGGGCGATGCCTGGAGCTGGACCCAGAACAACCTGGAACGGGCGATCCGCGACGAGTTGGCCGAGGCCATTTCTGAACAGGAGCAGCACTACAACGCCCTTGGCGAACTGGCGGATTTCGCCGCGGCGCTCGGCCAGCGCCTGGGGGAAATGCATCGGGTGCTGGGTGCGCCAACGGATGACAAGGACTTCCAACCGCAAGTCACCACCGCCAAGGATACTCAGGCCTGGGCCAAGGATGTCGGCGCGCAGATCGAGCGTGCGCTGCAATTGCTCAAGCTTCATCAAAGCCAGTTGAACCCCGCTGACCAGGCGTTGGTCAGTGAGTTACTGGTACACAAAAAAGCCATCGCCGGGCATGTCCAGGCGTTGGCGAAGGCCACGGTCGGCGGGCTGCGGATTCGTGTCCACGGTGACTTGCACCTGGGCCAGGTGCTGGTGGTCAAGGGCGACGCGTACCTGATCGACTTTGAAGGGGAACCTGCGCGGCCGTTGCATGAGCGGCGCGGCAAGCACAGCCCCTATAAAGATGTGAGCGGAGTGCTGCGCTCCTTTGACTACGCGGCGGCCATGGCCCTGAATGTGCAAGCAGTGGATCAGACACCGCAAGCCAACACTGCGCGCAAGCGCGTCACCGATCGCTATCTGAGTGAAGCCCGCCAGGCATTTACTCAGGCTTATCAGACGGCGACGTCTACACTGGCGCATGATTGGCAGGATGCCAACGGCCAGGACGCAGCGCTGACGTTGTTCAGCCTGGAAAAGGCCGCGTACGAAGTGGCCTACGAAGCGGAAAATCGCCCGACCTGGTTGCCGGTGCCCTTGCAAGGGCTGCATGGCTTGCTGAGCGGGCTTACACCTAAATCGAAACCTGTACGCGGTGGGGAGACGTCATGAGTTTTACACATAAAGAACCGCTGCAGCCCAAGTTGACTGCATTGCCGGCGTCCAAGGACGTCGAAGCGCTGGTACGCGCCGAACACCCGGATCCGTTCTCGATCCTGGGCCCGCATGACGACGAGCAGGGCGGGCAGTTTATTCGCGCCTTTCTGCCCGAGGCGCTCAGCGTTCAGGTACTCAGCCGGGATGGCGGTGAAGTGCTGGGCGGCCTCGATGCAACCCAGGTGCCAGGCTTGTTTGTCGGGCAGTTCAGCACGCGCCAGCCGTACCTGCTGAAAATCCAGTGGGCGGGCGGTGAACAGATTACCGAAGACCCCTACAGCTTCAGTCAATTGCTGTTGGGGGAAATGGACCTTTACCTGTTTGCCGAAGGCAATCACCGCGACCTGGGCAGTTGCCTGGGGGCCCAGGAGACCAGTGTCGATGGCGTGCAAGGTGTGCGCTTTGCGGTGTGGGCACCGAATGCGCGGCGGGTTTCGGTAGTTGGCGATTTCAATATCTGGGACGGTCGCCGCCATCCGATGCGCCTGCGTCACCCCTCCGGTGTGTGGGAGATTTTTATCCCGCGTTTGCAGCCGGGCGCTGCCTACAAATACGAAATCCTCGGGGCCCATGGGATCCTGCCGCTCAAGGCCGACCCGGTGGCGCTGGCCACCCAACTGCCGCCCGACACGGCCTCCAAGGTCGCCGCACCGTTGCAGGTGGACTGGCAAGACCATGAGTGGATGCAAGCCCGGGGTGACAAGCAGAAATCCACGGCGCCGTTGTCGATCTACGAGCTGCACGTGGGCTCCTGGCAGTGCGAGCTGGACGAGACCGGCGAGGTCGCCCGTCAATACGGCTGGCGTGAACTGGCGGAGCGCTTGATCCCCTACGTGCAGCAACTGGGCTTCACCCATATCGAGCTGATGCCGATCATGGAGCACCCCTTTGGTGGTTCCTGGGGCTATCAGGCTTTGTCGCAATTCGCCCCGAGTGCACGCTTTGGATCGCCCGAGGATTTCGCCTGGTTCGTCAATGCCTGTCACCAGGCGGATATCGGCGTGATTCTCGATTGGGTGCCGGCGCATTTCCCCACCGATACCCACGGCCTGGCGCAGTTCGACGGCACAGCGCTGTACGAGTATGCCAACCCGCTGGAGGGCTTTCACCAGGACTGGGACACGCTGATCTACAACCTGGGCCGTACGGAAGTGCACGGCTTCATGCTGGCCTCGGCCCTGCACTGGCTCAAGCATTTTCATGTGGATGGGCTACGGGTGGATGCGGTGGCTTCGATGTTGTACCGCGATTATTCGCGCAAGGCCGGCGAGTGGGTGCCCAACCGCCATGGCGGGCGCGAGAACCTGGAAGCCATCGATTTTCTGCGGCATTTGAACGACGTGGTCGCCCTTGAAGCGCCCGGCGCGCTGGTGATCGCCGAGGAATCGACGGCGTGGCCGGGGGTCAGCCAGCCTACCCAACAAGGTGGCCTGGGGTTCAATTACAAGTGGAACATGGGCTGGATGCATGACTCGCTGCACTACATCCAGCAAGACCCGGTGTACCGCGCCCATCATCACAACGAGCTGAGCTTCGGCCTGGTATATGCCTGGTCCGAGCGGTTTATCTTGCCGATCTCACACGATGAAGTGGTGCACGGCAAGCACTCGCTGATCGACAAGATGCCGGGAGATCGCTGGCAGAAGTTTGCCAACCTGCGCGCCTATCTGAGTTTCATGTGGATGCACCCGGGCAAGAAGCTGTTGTTCATGGGCTGCGAATTTGGCCAGTGGCGCGAATGGAACCACGACCAGCAACTGGACTGGTATCTGCTGCAATACCCTGAGCACCGTGGTGTGCAAAAGCTGGTGGGCGATTTGAACCGCCTGTACCGCGAGGAGCCGGCGCTGCATGAACAGGATGATGCGCCCCAAGGCTTCCAGTGGCTGATTGGCGATGATGCGATCAACAGTGTTTACGCCTGGCTGCGCTGGAGCAAGGATGGCCGGCCGGTGCTGGTGGTTGCTAACTTCACCCCGGTGCCGCGTGAAGGCTACGCGGTTGGGGTGCCGTTCGGCGGGCGTTGGAGTGAGGTGATCAACAGTGATGCGGACACTTACGCCGGTTCCAACTTTGGCAATGGGGGAGAGGTGTTCACCCAGGATGAGCCGCGTCATGGGCAACCGATGTCGCTGTCGTTGAACCTGCCGCCGCTGGGCGTGTTGATTCTGCGTCCGCAGGAGCTGTAAGTGCACTGGATTGGCGGATGCAGTTGTTCCCGATACTGGCAGGGTGCCACAATGGCGCCTTTGCCGTCGCAATCGACACAGGCGCATTGCATGAACAGCCTTGGGCATGGGCAAGATCAGGACCCCATCATCGAGCAGCAAGTGCGAACCGACCGGTTGCACCAACTGTTTCGCCAGTCGTTCTCGGCCGTCTTCGGTAGTTATCTGGGCGCCGCCATGCTCTGCTGGCTGTGCTGGGATCGCTTCGATCATCGAATCATTCTGGTATGGCTGGTGCTGCTGGGTTGCTCGTCACTGCTGCGCCTGCACATGTTCGTGCAGTGGTTTCGCTGCCCTGACAGCGAGCGCACCCCAAAGCGTTGGGAGCGGCGTTACTGGATCACGCTGATGTTGTCGGCTGGCATCTGGGGAGGTGGAGCGCTGGCGGTGATGCCGGTCGATGACCGTGTGTCCCAGGTACTGGTGATGCTCTTTACCGTAGGGATGTCAGTCAGTGCGGTGTCCTGCTACTCGGCCTTTCGCTACATGACCTTGAGTTCGATGGCGTTGGTGCTGTTGCCCTGTACGCTGTGGCTGTTGTTCCAGCCGGCGCCGATGCAAGTGGGTGTGGCCCTGGCGGTGCTGGTGTTTTCATCTTTTGTGGTGACGGCCACCTGCAAACTGTCCGATGCGCTGGAAAAAGCCTTCCGCCTGACTCGGCAAATGGAGCGTACACACCGTCTTTCAACCCGCGCGGCCCAAACCGATGAGCGCGACGGGTTTGAAGACCTGCACCGCTAAGGCTCAAGGTCTTGATCAGGTGGCCGTAGCGGTCTGATCCTTGGACATCGCCCTCACCAACGCCCTGGCGACCTGTTCGGCGGAGTAGGGTTTGGCGAGGAACTCAAACCCCTCATAACCGCTGTCCGCCAGCTCTTCGCTGTAGCCTGAGACAAGTACCACCGGCAGGTCCAGACGCCGCTCACGCAGCAGTCTGGCCATCGCAACGCCGGTCATCCCCGGCATGACCACATCCGAAAAAATCGCGTCGAAGGCTCGGGCGTCGTTGCCAGCGAGGGCCAGTGCCTGCTCGGCATTGGTCGCCCAAGTGGTCTTGTAGCCCAGGTCCTTGAGGATCTGGCTGGCGAAACGTCCCACTTCCAGGTTGTCTTCTACGATCAGAACATGCCGTTGGGCAGCCTCCTGCGGCGGTACAAGTTGCTCCTGCTCGTCCTGCTGCGGGGCGGGTTCGCCTTCCACTTGGGGCAAATACAAGGTGAACACAGTGCCCTGGCCGAGGGTACTTGCCACATCGATGTTGCCGCCCGACTGTTTGGCAAAGCCGAAGACTTGCGACAGGCCCAGCCCGGTGCCTTTGCCAACGGCCTTGGTGGTGAAGAACGGCTCGAAGATACGGTCGATGGTGTCGCCGGCAATACCGGTGCCGGTGTCGGTCAGAGAGATGCTGATGTACGGCAGGCGCGACTCGGCGTCACCGCGGATGCGCGGCAGCGCTTGCTGTGTGGCGACCTTGAGGGTCAGGGTGCCCTGGCCGTCCATTGCGTCGCGAGCATTGAGTGCGATGTTGAGCAGCGCGGTTTCGAGTTGGCTGGGGTCAATGCGTGCGTAGCACGGCTGATCGGGCAACTGCACCTGTACATGAATGCGGGCGCCGGTGACACTTTCAAGCATCTCGCCGATGTTGCGTACCCGCTGGCTGACATCCAATACCTGCGGGTTCAACGGCTGGCGACGGGCGAAGGCAAGCAATTGGCTGGTGAGTTTACTGGCCCGCTCCACGGTGTCGGAGACGACGCTCATGTAGCGCTGGCGACGCTCTTGCGACAAGTTCGGTTGGCGCAGGAAGTCCACTGACGAGCGAATGATGGTCAGCAGGTTGTTGAAGTCATGGGCGACGCCGCCGGTCAGTTGGCCGATGGCTTCAAGCTTCTGTGACTGGCGCAGCGCGGCCTCGGCCTGGGCCAGCGCGAGGGTGCGTTCTTCCACGCGCTGCTCCAGCGTGGCGTTGAGTTCGGTGTAGGCCGCCAGGCCTTCGCGTACGGCGGCAGCGGCGCGCACGCGTTCGATGTGCGCCCAGGACCGTTCGGTCACTTCACCCAACAACGCCAGATCGTAGGGCGACCAGTAGCGGGGCTGTTTGTCATGCACGGCCATCAACGCCGTGAGGCGTCCATCCTTGATCAGCGGCACGCAGATGGTAGCCGTGACGCCCAGCGCCTGGAAGGTTGCCGACTCATCGGCGGGCAGTTCGATCAGGTTATCGCGGATCACCAGGGGCTGACCGGCACGCAGAGCACTCACCGCGCGTTCGCCGAACGCCGCCAGGCTGTAGTGGCCGATGATGCTGGGTGAGCCCTGTGCCGCCCAGTCGCCACGGATAGTGAAGCCATCTTCATCCTCATCCATATCGGCGTAGGCGCAAATCGACACTTGCAGGTGTTGCGCCAGCAGCTGGGTGGTCGATGTCATGATGGCTTCGGCGTCGGTGGCGCTGGCCACGGCGTTGCCGATGGCATCCAGCACCGCCAGGCGACGGGCGAGGAATACGGTGGAGGTGGTCTCGGTCACCGTATCGAGCATGCCCACTAGGTTGCCTCGGGAGTCGCGGATAGGGCTGTAGCAAAAAGTGAAATACGCCTGTTCCGGCGCACCATTGCGCTTGAGCATCAGCGGGAAGTTTTCAATATAGGTGGCATGACCGTCGAACGCCGCGCTGGCGATGGGGCTTATCTCGCTCCAGGCCTCGTGCCACACCTCGCTGAAAGGGCGGCCCAGTGCCTCCGGCTTGTTGCCCAGGATCGGCCGGAATGCATCGTTGTAGAGCGTAATCAACTCAGGCCCCCAAACAATGGCCTGGGGAAACCTGGAAGCGAAGCACAGCGCGACGGTGGTCTTCAATACATCGGACCACTGCTCCAGCGGGCCGAGGGGCGTACTGGCCCAATCATGCTGGCGGACCCGCTCGGCCATGTCGCTGCTGCCTTGCAGCCAATTCATCATGGGGTCAACACCTTATCTACCGCGGTTCGACTATTGCCTGAAACCTCAGGTTCTCAAGCAACAGACCTGAATGACTGCTCCCAGTTCAGCACGAATATCCAGGTTATTGAGCGGCGAATACACCTGTCCAATAGATACCCGCATCGCTCTTGGGGTCCATCGCGTAGGCCGCGCCCAATTCGCGAAATTGCGGGTTCATCAGGTTGGCGCAATGGCCGGGGCTGGCGAGCCAACCGTCCACGACCTTGCGAGGGGTATCGAGGCCGGCAGCGATGTTTTCGCCGATGTTCTTCGCGATATACCCGGCCAGTTCGGCGCGGTCACCGGGAGTACGACCGTCGTGGTCCAGGTGGTCGAAGAAGTTGCCGTTGGCCATGTTGCGCGTGTGGCTGTTGGCCGCGCTGGCCAGGGTGTCGTTCCACGACAGCGGCGTGGTCGCGCTGAACGCCTGGGTGCCGCATTGATGTGGTTCGGCGCGCGCAGCGTTGACCAGGTTCAGCAGTTGCTTGCCTTCGGTCTGCCAGTCGCCCAGGCCACTGGTCAGCAGCGGGCGGGCCAGCACGATGCGCCAATCCTGGCCGCTGTTGCTGACGCCGATGTCGACATATTGCGGGTCCAGTACGACCCGACAGAAGCTTTCGCGCACTGCTTTCATGGCGGCGTCGGCATCCTTGGGCCCGGACAGGCTGATGGCCTGCACGTTGACCATAGGGTACGCAGCCCGCGCCAGCGACTGCTGCAAATCGCCGACATTGGAGGCCGGCAGCACCAGCCGTGTGTCGCTGGTCAGCGGTGGCAGTTCCTGGGAACCCTGGTCACCGCAGCGTTGCACCTGGCTGCGGTATTGGTTGATCTGTTGGACTAACTGACTTTCTTCATTCGCCATCGCGCTGGCGCAGAACACCGTAGTGGCGGCCAGCGTCGTAAGACCCATCATCAATGACAGAACGCGCATGGACGTTACCCTTGAGCTTGAAAGTGCCCATGATGCGCGATCCAGGTGCATCCATGCACCCGTTGGTCCGAACTTTTTTCTTCAGTTCTTGAATGTCGAGTGTTTTGCACCCTGATCGCAGAGGGCGAACACCACCACCAGCAGGGCGGAAATCGCGAGGATAACCACCACGCCATCGGTGGAGTGAGTGGCCGAGGCCGCCACCATCGACAGCGCGCCCAGCGGTGCCAGGCCACCGGCAATCGCGGTGCCGATTTCGCGCCCGGTGCCGAAACCCGATGAGCGCGTCTGGGTCGGGAATTGCCGGCTCAGGAACGAGCCCTGGGGCGCAAACATCATCGGCGCAAGGATACCGGTGCCCACGCCGATGGCCAGATAGATCATCAGGCTTTCACCACTGTTGAGCAGGGCCAGGAACGGGTAGGCGAACAGCAGCGAGCACAGACCGCCGAGCATCAACACGGTCTTGCTACTCCACTTGTCGCACAGCCAGCCAAAGCAAGGCACGGCCACGATGGCCACCAGGCTGGCGATGGTCACCGACAGGGAGGTGACGTGTACATCCACACCTTTGAATTGGGTCAGGTAAGCCAGGGAGAAGGTCTTGAAGATATAGCTCAGGGCGTTGTAGCCAATCGCGACAAAGAACACCACGGCGAGGCCCTTGAGGTCGTTCTTGAACAACGCTTTAAGGGGCGACGGCTTGGCCTTGGCTTTTTCCTTGCTCAGTTCCTCGAACTGCGGGGTTTCCGGAATGCTGTTACGCACCCACAGACCCACGCCCACCAGCACGATGCTGCAGATAAACGGGATGCGCCAACCGCCGGCCAGCAAGAACTCGTTACCGTTGATAGTCAGCAGGTAAATGGTCAGTGAGGACAGCAACAGGCCCAGGTTCAGCCCCAGTGCCGGCCAGGCACCTTGGCTGCCGCGCTTGCCATGGGAGGCGTGTTCGTAGGAAGTTACCGCGGCGCCCGACAGTTCAGCACCCGCGCCCAGCCCCTGGATGATGCGGATGAACACCAGCAGGATCGGCGCCCAGATACCGATGGAGGCATAGCTGGGGATCAGGCCGATCAGCGTGGTGCACACGCCCATCAGGCAGAAGGTCAGCACCAGCACCTGCTTGCGTCCGAACTTGTCACCCAGGTAGCCGAACAGAATACCGCCGAAAGGGCGGGCGATAAAGCCGATGGCAAAGGTGGAAAAGGCCATCAGCGTGGCCGTTTTCGGGTCGCTGTTATCGAAGAAGATCTTCGAAAACACAATGGCCGCCATGGTGGCGTACAGGTAAAAGTCGTACCACTCCAGCATCGAGCCAAAGATGGTGGCGGCGGCCACTTTGCGCAGGCGCTTGCGGGTTTGTTCGGGCGTTTCGGTGCCGGGGATGGAGGCGGATGCCGACATGCTGGATTTCCTTCTGGTCTTTGTAGTTATTTTTGGGTGAACGGGCAGTACGGGTATTACTGAGGCTGGAACAGACGGTCGGCGATCATCGCGCCGATGGGCATGGCCGAGGTGGCGGCCGGTGAAGGTGCGTTGCACACGTGGAGCATTCGCGGGGTTTGGGCGAATAGGAAATCGTGTACCAGGCTGCCGTCGCGCATGACTGCCTGGGCACGGATACCGGCCTCGTAGGGCAGCAAGTCGTCGAGGGTCAGAGAAGGGCAGTACTTGCGGCACTGCTCCAGGTAGCCGGACTTGAACAAAGAGTTTTTCATCTCGGTGGTGCCGGAGCCGAGGTTCTGCCAGAGGGTTTTCCAGAAACCCGGGAAGCTGGCGTATTGCGCCACATCGCGCCAGTTCACCGAGAACTTGCGGTAGTTCTCGCGGCCCAGGCCCAGCACGGCATTCGGGCCGACGGTGACACTGCCGTCGATCATGCGTGTCAGGTGCACGCCGAGAAACGGCAACTGCGGGTCGGGGATCGGGTAGATCAGGTGGTTGACGATGTTGTTCTTTGCCGCCGGCAAGCGGAAGTATTCGCCACGAAACGGGATGATCTGATGGTCGATACTGATCCCTGCCAGGCGCGCCAGGCGGTCCGATTGCAAACCGGCGCACACCACCAGGTGCCGCGCCTGCCAGGTTTCGCCCTGGGTATGGACCGTGACTTTATCGGTGTCTTCGTGGATCGCAGTGACCGTGCGTTCCAGGCAGATCTGCCCGTCGTTGCGGCGAATCACCTGGGCCATGGTCTCGCACACCTGGCGGTAATCGACAATGCCGGTGGCATCGAGAAACAAGCCGCCCAGGCCGACGATGTTTGGTTCACGCTCGCGCAGTTGCTCGGCATCCAGGCGCTCGACCTGCATACCGTTGAGCTGGGCGCGGGCGTGCAGGGCTTCCATGCGTTGCATTTCCAGGGGGCTGGAGGCCACCAGCAGCTTGCCGCACACCTCGAACTTGATCCCGTGTTCGCGGCAGAACTGCTTGGTGGCTTCGGCACCGCGCCTGCACAGGTCGGCCTTGAGGCTGCCGGGGGCGTAGTAAATGCCGGCGTGGATCACGCCGCTGTTGTGGCCGGTCTGGTGCTTGGCCAGCACCGGCTCCTTTTCCAGGATCACCAGTGATGCGCCGGGTTGGCGCTTGAGCAGTTCCATGGCAGTGGCGAGGCCGACGATGCCGCCGCCGATAATGCAAAAGTCGTGAATCATTGCTGGGAGTACCTAAGGTTAGACATTTTGGTCTGCTTATCAGGTTGTCAGACTAATGTTTTTGTTAAAAAAATGGCGTGTCCGGGGACACGCTTTAAAAAGTCGATCAGTTGATGGGAGGCAGTTCCAGTTGCAAGCGCCGTGCGGATGCACGCAGATGGGCCTCTGCACTGGCAGCGGCGCGTTGGGCATCACCGTCGGCGATGGCCTGATAGAGCTGCTGGTGTTCCTGGGTCGCATCGGCCGAGCCGGTGGCGAAGCGCGAGGCAGAGTTTTCCCAGGCGGTCTTGCGTGCGCTCGCCAGCTGGCTTCTGAGGAAGTCATGGAAGGCCACGAAGTAGTCATTCTTGCTGGCGTCGGCAATGGCGCGGTGGAATTCCACATCGGCCAGGGCTGCGGCTTCAAAGTCGTCGCGATGGTCCTGCATGGCCTGCAAGGCGCTTTCCATGCGTTGCAGGTCGGCGGCGTCACGGCGCTGGGCGGCAATCGAGGCGGCTTGGGTTTCGATCCACAGGCGCACTTCGAACATCTGCGCCAGGTCAGGCCGTCGCCCATTTTGCTGCGGGAAACGGAACACAGTGCCGGCCGGGGTCTGCGAAATGAACGACCCCAACCCCCGGCGGGCGGTGAGAACACCGTCGGCCTTGAGCTGGGCAATGGCCTCGCGCACCACAGAGCGGCTGACGTTGAGCTGTTCAGCCAATTGCTGTTCGGTAGGCAGGCGCGACTCCGGAGCCAGTTGGCCGGATTCGATTTCTGCGCGAATGGCGCTGACAACCCGTACGACAAGCGAGTCGGGGCGCTGGAGCTCAAGCATGATGAAACCTTGGTAATCAGGTTGTCAGACAATAGTCGTTACGAATTTAGCTTGTCAATATGTGTCCAACACGATCAGTGCAGCAAGATAGGCGGCAAGGCCCGTTACCTGCGTTCACTGTGCGGGCCATGAGCTGCCTGCAACAGGTACAATCGCCGCTGCCTTGACGCGAAACTCCAGGAATTTGCATGTTCAGCCTTACCCGTTACACCACGCCGTGCCCCGAATCGGTCAATAGCCAGATCCTGCAGATGGTGGTGGACAACCTCACCGACATCAGCAGTGTCGCGCTGGCGCCAAGTAACTTGCTCTACAACATCTACCAGTACGCCATCGGGTTTGAGGTGCACTTGTACCTTGAGGCGTTGAATGGCGAGAAGGGCATCGCCGTCGAGCTGGTCGTGGCGATGCAGGACGAAACCGTTGTCGGTTTTTGCCTGTATCTGCCGGTCAAGAACGACCCTCAAGCCTGCGGCATTGCCTTTATGGCGGTGCAGGCCGGCTTTCGTCGCCAGGGCGTGGCCAAGCTAATGCTAGGCGATGTGCTGGCGCGCTATCCCCACGCCGAACTGGCCTGTGCGGTGGAGAAGGTCCCGGCATTCGAGGCCATGGGTTTTCAAGTGCGCGGCGCACGTGGCACCCAAGTGCTGATGAACACCCGGGACTACGGCACCGATGGCTTGATGGGGGTGTTGGATGTGGCAGCGATCTATCGTTCGCTGGAAGTGCGCCAGATTCATACCTACCTGCTGCAAAAGCACGGCAAGCGCGCCATGGTCGACGCTGAAAAACAGCGTGACCGGCATCTGGATCAGTTGACGCGCAAGGTGCAGCTGTACATCCAGCAGCGGTTTCCTACGATTTGACCCGCTGGACCATCCCCAGGATGGTCGCCAGCAATTCCTGCTGGGCCTCCTCACGGCTGATCTCGCCATTGGCTGCCGCATGAGACAGGGCTTCCGCCGCACCGAGCATAGCGCGCAAGCCGGCCCTGGAAACACCGCCGCCCGAGGCGAACGGTGACAGTGCGTTGGAGCACTTTTCCAGGAAGATCGCCTCATATTCGCGCTTGAGTACCGCCAGCTCCGGCGAGCCGCTCAGCGCGGCTATCACTCCGGGGATTTCCCGGCCCTGCAACAGCACGCAATCGACATACGCCGACGCGATCACCCATGCCCGGTCCTCTAGCGTCGCCTTACTGGTGTCGATGGCCTCGGTAAAGACCTGGTCCTGGCGCGCATCGAAATCGGCATACAACGCCGCCAGCAATCCCGCACGCGTGGTGAAGTGGTCGTAGACCACCGGCTTGGTCACACCTGCCAGCTCCGCCAGGCGGCCCAGGGTCAGGGCGTCGGTGCCTTCCTCGCGCACCAATTGCCACGCCACATCGAGTAATTGGCGCTGGCGATCTTCACGGGACAAGCGCCGACGTGGGGCAGGGGATTCACTGCTTGACATGCTTATATACCAAAAGTAACTTAAGGGGCGTAACTTACTAAACGTAGCTTAATCCTGTCAGGAGTTAAAGTCATGCACGCCTTGATCGTAGTTGCTCATCACGACCGGAAATCGCTCACCCATAGCGTAGCGGCTCAGGTAGGCGCCGGTTTGACCGCCGCCGGCCACACCTTCGAAATCGCCGACCTTGCCGCCGAAGGGTTCGATCCACGCTACACCGCCGCCGACCATCAGGTGCACCGCGCTCATGCAACTCCGCCGGCCGATGTGCTGGCCGAACAGGCGCGTATCGAGCGCGCCGACGCGCTGGTGGTGGCTTTCCCGATCTACTGGTGGTCGATGCCGGCGTTGCTCAAAGGCTGGGTCGACCGCGTGTTCGTCAACGGCTGGGCGATTGATTATGGCCCCGACACACCCGTCGTGAAAAAACTGCGCCACTTGCAGGTGCACCTGCTGGCCCTCGGGGGCGCGGATGACAGCGCTTTCGATCGGCACGGCTATGCCAAGGCCATGCACACCCAGATCGATTACGGCATCTTTGATTACTGCGGGGCGCAGGTGCTGACGTCCAAGCTGCTGCTGGATTCGGAGAGCGGGGGCGCCCAGGCGCATTTGCACACGGCCAAAGCTGTGGGGCAGGGGATGTTCCAGCGCGAGACAGTCGCGGGGTGATTCAGGTGTCGCGAAACAGGTCGTGGGCATCGAGCAAGCGGTAGGCAATCTCGGGGCGTTTTTCCAGGCCGCGGCGGATCGACGCCGGGATCGATTGACGAGTCTTGCGGCACATGCCCGGCAACTCGTCGATAACGATCTGGATCCCGCGCATACTCTTGACCTCGGTATGCCCAGGCGCAATGTGCACGCGGATGCCCAGTTGCTCGTACATCCGCTGCTGCATGTGTTCAAGGTCTTGCAGACTCTTGAGGTTTTCAAGGCGTTCGAGCAGGATTTTTTCCTGCTGTCGCGTCAACTGGAGGATGCGCAGGTCCGCGCCGGGCGCCTCCAGCAGTTGTTCACGCTCGCACACACAGGCGCCGGGAGGGCAGGGTTGGCGAATGGTCATTGACGCTCCCGGCGAAGTTTCACGATCGGCGTGTCAGTAGGTCAATTGAACGCCCAGGCTGCCCAAGGCTTTCCAGTACTCAGGGTAGGTCTTGGCCACGCAGTCCGGGTCCTGGATGCGAATCCCCGAAACTTTCAGCCCGGCCAGGGCAAAGCACATAGCGATGCGGTGGTCGGCGTGGGTGTCGATCAGCGCCGTGCACGCGGTGCCGGCCAGGGCTGGGTCGCTCGCCACCAGCAGGTCGTCGCCCTCAATGCTCGCCAGGCCTGGGCGGATCTCATTGAGGCCGTCGTGCAGTGCCTGTACACGGTCACATTCCTTGACGCGCAGGTTCGCCAGTTCAGTAAAACGCACCGGGGTGTTGTTGAAAGCGGCGAGCACGGCCAGGGTCGGGATTGCGTCCTGCATTTGCGAACCGACCACCGTGGCTTGCATGTTCGGGAACTGGGCGATCACCGCCTGGGCCTGGGCGTCCGGCTGGGTGAAATCCTGGGCCGCGACACCGATGTCGATACGGCCAGCGGTCAGCACTTCGGCGGCCCACAGGTAGGTAGCGGCCGAGGCGTCGGGTTCGATCAGGTAATCCCGGGCGGTGTAGCCGGTCGGGGCGACGCGCCAGGTGGTATCGTCCACGGCTTCAACCTGGGCGCCAAAGGCGCGCATGCAATCCAGGGTCAGGTCCACGTAGCCACGGGCGCCGATGTCTTTGCCGGTCAACGCCACTTCAATCGGCGCCTCACCACAGGCCGCGAGCATCAGCAGGGCCGATACATACTGGCTGGACAAGCCGCCATCGATCTCAAAGCGCCTGGCTTGTACCTTGCCTGTGCCATGCACGGTCACGGGCGGGCAGCCAGTGGGGCTGTCGACCTGAATTCCGTTTTGGCCGAGGGCGGTCAGCAGCGGGCCAATCGGGCGCTTTTGCATGTATTCATCGCCGTCCAGCACCACGCTGCCTTGCACGGTGGCCACGGCGGCGGTGAGAAAGCGCATGGCAGTCCCGGCGTTACCGAGGAACAGTGGTTGGGGAGGCAATTGCAGCGAGCCTTGGCTGGTGACGACAAACGTGGTGTCGTCTGGCTCATCGATACTCACCCCCATCTGACGCAGGGCGACTGACATATGGCGAGTGTCATCGCTTTTCAACGCACCGCTCAAACGGCTGGTGCCCTTGGCCAATGCCGCCAGCAACAGGGCGCGGTTGGTGATGGATTTGGAGCCGGGGGGCGCGACCTTGCCATTGAGAGGAAAGTTGGGCGGTGTAACGGTCACGGTTTTTTGCGAACTCAAGGTACAAGGCTCCTGGTCAAGGCGAGGTGGCGTGGAGTGGAGTGGCCGACGTGCGGACCCGAATAATCAGGCAAACACGCCATGCTTGTCGAGTGAGCAAGTGATCTGCGTGAATTTTCTGGAATGTGCTCCGATTCAAATGTGGGACGGGGCCAGCAAGCCCGGCTTAACGCTGGCTCAACCAGTAGTCATGCAGCACCCGCGCAGCCGGTTCGATTTCGCTGACCTGCTGTTGATGGACGTTTATATCCAGGTCCGCCGGCAGTTCGAAATTATCCTGCTCGGCGCACCCGGTGATTTTTTCCAGTTGCCCGGCTTGTTCGGCGGGCAATGGCGGCCAGTTGCCGATCGTCACACCCCGCACATAACCAAAACACCATTCTTCAGCCAGCGTCACCGCCTGGTCTTGATGTTCGGTTTCATCGAAACGGGCTTTGAATGCCTGGGAATCAGTGGCCAATTGAGCGGCCAGGGTATTCATATGGCGTACACACAGTTCGAGAAAATCCTGGGCCTCGTCCATGTTGTCCCATTCAGGGTTTTGCCCACCCCAGATCGCCGGGAACCACTCGGCCACGTCCACCTTGGCCGGGCTGGAAACCAGGGCGGTGAAATAACCGTCGAGTTCGGCCATGTTCAGCACCGAGTGGTCTTCACCGTATTTGAGCAAGGTGGCGTCAATGAAGTCGAAATCGGCGGGAGCGAGGGGTTGGGCGTGCATGGCATATCCTTAAAACGTCGAGCGCCGCTGACAGGGGCGGCTTAAAGCGCAAAGGATGGCGTGTGCACCGGGTTTTATCCAGCGTCTTTTCCCTCACCGTGGCCAGTCCCGCTTTTGGCCGATGCGCCGTGGCGCACCCTTGATATAGTCTGGCCTTTCTCAATCGCCAGTCAGGGATCACTGCCATGTCCGAATACCAAGCCTTCGTCGTCGAACTGAGCGGCAACGTTGCCCATGTGCAGATCAATCGCCCGGAAAAGATCAACGCCATGAATGCGGCGTTCTGGACCGAAATCATCGACATCTTCCAATGGATCGACGACACCGATGCCGTGCGCGCCGTGGTGCTCAGTGGTGCGGGCAAGCATTTCTCTTCGGGTATCGACCTGATGATGCTGGCCTCGATAGCCAATGAGTTCAGCAAGGACGTGGGGCGTAATGCGCGCCTGTTACGGCGCAAGATCCTCGAGCTGCAAGCCTCGTTCAATGCGGTCGACCATTGCCGCAAGCCGGTACTCGCCGCGATCCAGGGCTACTGCATTGGCGGGGCCATTGACCTGATCAGCGCCTGCGACATGCGCTACGCGGCTGAGGGCGCGCAGTTCTCGATCAAGGAAATCGACATCGGCATGGCCGCTGACGTAGGCACTTTGCAACGCCTGCCGCGCATCATCGGCGACGGCATGTTGCGTGAGTTGGCTTACACCGGTCGCCAGTTCGGTGCTGAAGAAGCGCGCAGCATCGGCCTGGTCAATCGCGTGTATGCCGATCAGGACAGCCTGCTGGCCGGCGTTATGGAAATCGCCCATGAAATCGCCGCCAAGTCGCCAATCGCCGTGACCGGCACCAAAGCCATGATCAGCTACATGCGTGACCACACAGTCAATGACGGCCTGGAATACGTTGCCACCTGGAACTCGGCTATGTTGCAATCCAACGACTTGCGCGTGGCCATTGCGGCCCATATGAGCAAGCAGAAACCCGAATTCGTGGATTGACTGATATGACCCCAGGCTGGATTACCACAACGCTGCTGGATAACGACGCCGTCGGCGGCTGGGCCGTCGCCCGCAGCCGTGAGGGCTTTTTGCATGACGCCAATGGCCCTCTGTTCCCTCGGGAGTGGCTTAAGCGTCAGGACCTGCCGGTGTTCGCTGAACACGGCATCGGCCACCTCGATGGTGAACCGGTGTACTTGCTGGAACTCGACAGTGCTGCCGATGTGCCAGGGTGCAGTTGGCAGGGGCTGCGCGGTTTCATGCTACAGGGCGATCACACTCTCTACAGAGTGCTGGGCTACGCCGCCCAGATCGGCACCTGGGCGCGGGAGCATCGTTTCTGCGGCAGTTGCGGCCAGGCCATGGTTCAGGTCCCGCGGGAGCGGGCGATGTACTGCGCGCCTTGCGACCTGCGCAGCTACCCACGGATTTCGCCGAGCATGATCGTGCTGGTGACCCGTGGTGACGAGATTCTGCTGGCGCGCTCGCCACGGTTCGTCACAGGGGTCTACAGCACCTTGGCCGGCTTTGCCGAACCCGGCGAATCGGCCGAAGACTGCCTGATCCGCGAAGTGCGCGAGGAAGTGCAGATAGAAGTGAAGAATATCCAGTACATGGGCAGCCAGTGCTGGCCGTTCCCCCATTCGATGATGCTGGGTTTCCACGCCGAGTACGCCGGTGGCGACATCGTGCCCCAGGCCGACGAGATCGAGGATGCGCAGTGGTTCAACATCCACGAACTGCCGCCGTTGCCGGCGTCACGTTCGATTGCACGTTACCTGATCGACCTCTACGTGGCCCGCCGCTTAGGCCACGCTGAACCAGTGCTGCCAAGCTAGGCGTACGGTCAGGCCCAGCACCACGGTGATAAACACCGGGCGAATGAATTTGGCGCCGCCGCTGATTGCGCTGCGTGCGCCAAAGAACGCGCCACACATCACTGACACGCCCATCGCCAGCCCGACGATCCAGTCTACCGAGCCATTGATGATAAACACCGTCAGCGCCGCCGCGTTGCTGACGAAGTTCATGCTGCGCGCGACGCCGCTGGCCTTCACCAGGTCGATGGGGTGCAGCAGCATCGTGCTGACGGTCCAGAATGCACCGGTGCCAGGCCCGGCCACGCCGTCGTAGAAGCCCAGGCCAAAGCCCTGGGTGGCCTGCCATTTCTTCTTGATCGGTGCTTCGGCATCCACCGGCGCCTTTGGCGTACCGCCGAACAACAGGTACACCCCGCAGGCAAAGACGATCACCGGCAGCATCTTGTTCAGGGTTTCGGCGGGCAGGTAGTGGGCGACCACCGCACCGGTCAGCGCGCCGATCAATGTACCGACGATGGCGTGCACCCATTGGCGCGGGTGGAACAGCTTGCGCCGGTAAAAGGTGAAACTGGCGGTGGCCGAGCCGAAGGTGGAGCTGAGTTTGTTGGTGCCCAGTACCAGGTGAGGCGGCATACCGGCTGTGAGCAGGGCCGGTGTGGTCAGCAGCCCGCCGCCGCCGGCGATGGCGTCGATAAAACCGGCGATAAAGGCAACGACGGCCAGGATGGCCAGGGTGGTGAGGTCAACGCTGAGTTCGAAGGGCATGGGCAGGGCTTATTGTTGGAGGGCCGCAGAAAGCCAGCATCTTACTGCGATGTGACTCAAATGTGGGAGGGGGCTTGCCCCCGATGGCGGTGGGTCAGTCAGCTTATTGGTCACTGACCCACTGCTATCGGGGGCAAGCCCCCTCCCACATTTTTACCGAGCGTGCTCGGTCATTTGTGCGCGCCCAGCCATTCCAGCGCCGTACGCCAGATGCAAATCCCCAGGAAATACGCCGACATCAGCGACCACAAGCCAAACGTCCACGGGTTGGTGTTGGGGTAGTCCACCACCATCAAGAAGCTGCACAGCAACCAGATCGTAGTCACTGCAATATTGATCGGCATGAAGCGCTTGACCCGGAATGGGTGCAAAAACTTCATCGGTGTCACGGTCAGCAGGGCCAGGCCGATAACGGTCAGCAAGGTGACCCAGGCGTCAGGCTGGATGATGTACACGCACAGGGCGACCACGTTCCAGGCGGCGGGGAAGCCGACGAAGTAGTTGTCCCTGCTCTTCATGTTCACATTGCAAAAGCAGAACAGCGAAGACACCAGAATCACCGACACCGTAAACAGGTGGGTAAATTCCGGCAGGTCGATATAGCGGTAGATAAACAGTGCGGGGATGAACACATAGGTGAGGTAATCGATCACCAGGTCCAGGACCGAGCCGTCAAAGCTGGGCAATACCGTGCTGACATTCACCCGTCGTGCCAGCGAGCCATCGACGCCATCCACCACCAGCGCCAGGCCCAGCCATAGCAGGCACGCCTTGGGGGAGTTTTCCAGCAGCGCCAGGGTGGCCAGGAAGGCCAGTACCACTCCGGTGGCAGTAAAGCCGTGGGCGCCCCAGGCTTTGAGTCTGGCTACATGCAGGGTCGATATCACGGGCGGTTCTCCAAAAGGTCAAACGGGGCAGCCGACAACGTAGCGCCGTCGAGTCTGGCCGGGGAATGCAGGTATCGACCGGGAAGAGGGGGATAAGGTTCACCGCCCGGTGTCCGCGTAAGCGTAGCAAGCGTAGGACGATTCGGCATCAACCCTGACGGAACACCAGGGCCTTCAGCCCACTTTGCGGATCGACGTCGGGGAATTCCGGCGGGTTGTCCAGGCGCTGCACGAAGCGCAGGCCCGGTGCCTCGCGGGTTACACCGTCGATCAGGAAATCTTCGCCGAAGGCTGGGTCATTCATACACGCCAGCACCGTACCTTGGGCGGTGAGCAAGTCCGGCAGGCGGCGCAGCACGCGCTGGTAGTCCTTGGTCAGCAGGAAACTGCCTTTCTGGAACGACGGCGGGTCGATGATCACCAGATCGTAAGGGCCGCTGCGGGTGACCTTGGCCCAGGACTTGAACAAGTCGTGGCCCAGGAAGGTGACTTTGCCCAGGTCATGCCCGTTCAGGCGATGGTTGTCGCGGCCACGACTGAGGGCGCCACGGGCCATGTCCAGGTTCACCACATGGTCGGCGCCGCCTTCGATGGCGGCCACCGAAAAACCGCAGGTATAGGCAAACAAATTCAGCACGCGCTGGCCTTGGGCCTGTTCGCGCACCCAGTTGCGCCCGTAGCGCATGTCGAGAAATAGCCCGCTGTTCTGCTTTTTACCCAGGTCGATCAGGTACCGCAGGCCGCCCTCGGTGATGGTCAGCTCATCGATGGCCTCACCCACTAACCACTCGGTGGTGCTTTGCGGCAGGTAGCGGTGTTGCAGCGCCACTGTGTGCGCGCCAAAGCTCGCCCAGTCGATGTTCAGCAGCGTCTGCTTGAGGGCTTGCAGGTGCTCGGTTTCCTTGAACAGCGCCACCAGCACCACCCCTTGCAGCCAGTCCACCGTCAGTTGTTCCAGGCCCGGCCAGCAACGGCCACGGCCATGGAACAGGCGCCGGGTTTCCACCGGTGCGTCAGCCAGGGCGGTCAGCAAGTGGGCGTGAAGGGTAGCGAGTGCGTCTGGGTTCATCGTTGTGCGTCAGTCATCGGGCGGGCGGCATTTTAAACACAATTGCCGGGTTTGCGGGTGCATGAGCACAACGTGCTGGAATAAAGCCGATCTACAGTGATTCATGCTCAAAATTCTGTTGGGTGAGCCTGATAACAGGCAAAAAATCCTTCAGCACCGACATAAACTGGAAAAAAAGTCCGGAGGTGCCCATGAACGGTTTCGCCCACGCAGTCAATCACACGGCGCAGGATCAGCAGGAGCTGGATGAGTGGCGTGATGCCCTGGCCTCGCTGGTGGCCAATGCCGGCCCCGCCCGGGCCCGCGAGATTCTCGACCTGCTGGCCCGCGAAGGCGGTGCGCCGGGCATCGACTGGAAACCCCGCCACGGCACACCGTATATCAACAGCATCAGCGTCGAGCAGCAGCCGGCTTTTCCCGGCGACCTGGCGACCGAAGAGCGCCTCGCCTCGCTGGTGCGCTGGAATGCCCTGGCCATGGTGGTGCGCGCCAATCAGGCGTATGGCGAACTGGGCGGGCATATCGCCAGTTACGCCAGCGCCGCGGATTTGTTCGAAGTGGGCTTCAACCACTTTTTCCGCGCCCGCAGCGAGCAATCCGGCGGTGACCTGGTGTTCTACCAGCCCCATTCGGCGCCCGGTATTTATGCCCGTGCCTACCTTGAAGGGCGCCTGACAGAACAGGATCTGGCCCACTACCGCCAAGAAATCGGTGGGCCGAAGGAGGGCGCTCGCGGGCTGTCCAGCTATCCCCATCCATGGTTGATGCCCGACTTCTGGCAGTTCCCCACCGGTTCCATGGGCATTGGCCCCATCAGCTCGATTTTCCAGGCGCGCTTTATGCGTTACCTGCAGCACCGCAGCTTGCAGGACACCTCGGACCGCCATGTATGGGGCGTGTTCGGCGACGGCGAAATGGACGAACCGGAAAGCATGTCAGCCCTGACCCTGGCCGCCCGCGAGGGCCTGGACAACCTGACCTGGGTCGTCAACTGCAACCTGCAACGCCTCGACGGCCCGGTACGCGGTAATGGACGCATCATCGACGAGTTGGAGGCATTGTTCAGCGGCGCCGGTTGGAATGTGATCAAACTGGTGTGGGGCTCGGACTGGGATGCGTTGCTCGCCAAGGATGTCGACGGCTCATTGGTCCGAACCCTTTCGCAGACCGTGGATGGCCAGTTCCAAACCTTCGCCGCCAAGGATGGCGCCTATAATCGCGAGCATTTTTTTGGCCAGAGTGAATCCCTGGCCAAGCTGGTCGAGAGCCTGAGCGATGAGCAGATCGACCGCCTCAAGCGTGGCGGCCATGACATGGTCAAGATCCACGCCGCTTACCACGCTGCCCGCCGGACCAAGGGCAAACCCACGGTGATCCTGGCCCAGACCAAAAAGGGCTTTGGCATGGGCGAAGCCGGGCAGGGCAAGATGACCACTCACCAACAGAAGAAGCTTGATCGCCAGGCGCTGATTGCCTTTCGCAATCGCTTCCAATTGCCGCTGTCGGATGAGCAGGTCGAGTCCTTGAGTTTTTTCAAGCCGGCCGATGACAGCCTGGAGTTACGCTATCTGCACCAGCGCCGCAACACCCTGGGCGGTTACGTGCCCAGCCGCAGCCAGCTCGCAGCGCGTGTCAGCGTGCCGTCCATGAGCGGTTATGCGGGTTTCGCCACGGCCGCTGAAGGCAAGGAAATGTCTACCACCATGGCCTTCGTCCGTATGCTCACCCACTTGCTCAAAGACGGACAATTGGGGCCGCGCATCGTACCCATCGTTGCCGACGAGGCGCGTACGTTCGGCATGGCCAACCTGTTCAAGCAGATTGGCATCTACTCCAGTGTCGGCCAGCACTATGAGCCGGAAGACATCGGCTCGATCCTCAGTTACCGCGAAGCCACCGACGGGCAGATCCTGGAAGAAGGCATCAGCGAAGCCAGCGCCATCAGTTCCTGGGTGGCCGCCGCGACCAGTTACTCGGTGCATGGCCTGCGCATGTTGCCCTTCTATATCTATTACTCGATGTTCGGTTTTCAGCGCGTGGGCGACCTTATCTGGGCAGCTGCCGACCAGCGTGCCCGGGGCTTCCTGCTCGGCGCCACGGCCGGGCGCACCACCCTGGGCGGCGAAGGTTTGCAGCATCAGGACGGCAGCAGCCACCTTGCTGCCGCCGCCGTGCCCAATTGCCGCGCCTATGATCCGGCGTTCGCCGGTGAGTTTGCGGTGATCCTCGACCACGGTATGCGTCGGATGCTGGAGCAGGATGTCGACGAGTTCTACTACGTGACGCTGATGAACGAAAACTACGCGCAACCCAGCCTGCCGGAAGGCGTGGAAGGCGCGATCATCAAGGGCATGTATCGCTTGCAGGGTACGCAGGACGCGCAGGTGCGCCTGCTCGGCTCCGGCACGCTGGTGCGTGAGGCCCTGGCGGCGGCGCAGTTGCTGATGGACGACTGGCAGGTGCAAAGCGCGGTGTACAGCGTCACCAGCTTCAGTGAACTGGCGCGGGAAGCGAGAGAGGTGGAGCGCTGGAATCGCCTGCATCCGCAGGGCATCAAGCGTGTCAGTCATTTGCATGACTGTTTGCCCAAAGGCGCGTCGGTGATTGCCGTGTCCGACTATGTGCGGGGAGTGCCGCAGATGATTGGCTCGTACGTGGATTCGGGCTACACCGTGCTCGGCACCGATGGGTTCGGGCGCAGCGATACACGGGCGGCGTTGCGTGATTTCTTTGAGGTGGATCGGCACCATATTGTGCTGGCAGCGTTGACGGCATTGGTGGAGCAGGGGAGTTTGGCGCCGGCGGTGTGTCAGCGCGCGATTCATCTCTACGGGTTGCAGCCAGAACGGGATGCGCCCTGGACCTGCTGATTGTGGGAGGGGGCTTGCTCCCGATGGCGGCGTGTCAGTAGCTGATTGAGCTGACTGATACACCGCCATCGGGAGCAAGCCCCCTCCCACAGTTGATTGCTGGTGTTGCTTAGAGTGTGGCGATCAGGGCTGGCCCGAAGGCATCCTTGAGGAATCCAGGGGCGATATAGCGCTCGTAATGCGCCTCTGAAAGCAGAAAGAATTCCCGATCTATCGCATCGCGCAAATCCGCCAGGTGGCGCTCGCGAAACTCCGGCAGCAATGCCAACCCATAGGCATCCAGCCTGGAAATCACCCGTGCACCCCGCGCGATCAGCTGGTATGCCCAGCAATACGGCGACTGGTGCGGCATGAAGCGAATCTTGCGGGCCTCCAACTGCTGTCGCAGGCAGTGTGGGTCGAAAACCTCTAGCTTGCTGGCCATCACCTGCACCAGTAGCTGTTCCAGACGCAGCCACACCGCCTGTTTTTCCTCGGGGTTATAGCCATTCCACTGGATCACCTCGTGGTGATAGCGCTTGCAGCCCCGACAGACCAGATCACCGTAGACGGTGGAGCACAGGCCGACGCAAGGGGTCTTGATGGAGTGCGGCATTTTCAAGCCTTTGAAGAAAGTGTAAGCGTGTTTAGTCGGTGTTTCTGCGTCGCCAAATGGGCAACGATGGCTTCAATCCATTGCGAGCGACACCCATGAGAGCATCGATCAAACCCTGGCTGTATGCCGTGATGTTCACCGCTGTTGCCGGCTGTTCCAACCCACCCACTCAAAGAGACATCGCCATGCCCAAACCCCTGGTATCCCTCGCCGTACTCAAGGCCAAACCTGGCCAAGAACACGCGCTCAAGACTGGTTTGCTGAGCCTGATCGAACCGACGCGGGCCGAACCTGGCAATCTGGATTACGTGTTGTTCGAGCGACGCGATGAACCCGGCACGTTCTATATGCGCGAGGCGTTCAAGAGCCAGGCAGCACTGGATGAGCATTTTGCCACGCCGTACTTCCAGCACTTTGCCGCCACGGCGGATGCTTTGCTCAGCGAGCCGTTGCAGTTGATTTTCCTGGAGCAGGTGTCGAACTGAAGCCGTTGACTGCAGGAGCGAGCTTGCTCGCTCCTGCAGGGTTACGTCAGTCCCAGCTCAGCGCGCCACCTGTTTGATACTCGATCACACGGGTTTCGAAGAAGTTTTTCTCTTTCTTCAAGTCCATGATCTCGCTCATCCAAGGGAACGGATTGGTGGTGCCTGGGTACTCTTCCTTCAAGCCAATCTGCGACAGGCGACGGTTGGCGATGAACTTGAGGTAATCCTCCATCATCGCCGCGTTCATGCCCAGCACGCCGCGAGGCATGGTGTCGCGAGCGTACTCGATCTCCAACTGAGTCCCTTGCAGAATCATCTGGGTCGCTTCTTCCTTCATCTCGGCATCCCACAAGTGCGGGTTTTCGATTTTGATCTGGTTGATCACATCGATACCGAAGTTCAGGTGCATCGACTCGTCGCGCAGGATGTACTGGAACTGTTCGGCCACGCCGGTCATCTTGTTGCGGCGACCCATGGACAAAATCTGGGTGAAACCGCAGTAGAAGAAGATGCCTTCCAGTACGCAGTAGTAGGCGACCAGGTTACGCAGCAGCTCCTTGTCGGTCTCGACGGTGCCGGTTTCGAACTTCGGATCGGAGATCGAGCGGGTGTACTTGAGGCCCCAGGCTGCCTTTTTGGCGACCGATGGAATCTCGT